>JAJYDM010000033.1 GCA_021777475.1 Actinomycetes bacterium
CCAAGAGATCTTTATGAGCCAGCCATGACCCGCAGTCCAAAGCACAACAGGAACCCAATGCCGATGCGCCTTCCTTGGTGCAGGAAGAGCTGCAGCCTCCTGTCATTTGTCAATGACCACGGGTGGCCCATCTTGCAGGGCAGGCTTCTCTGTAATCTCGACAGGTCAGGCTCCGCCAACTCCTGTCCAGCCCATCCCGTAGGCAACCTCTTTATTGGGCGGGTGACATGATGCAGACCTATGCGGGCGAACATAGCCACCCAGCCAGATTCACCAAGTCGGGCCGTTAGCCAAGGTGGTGTGATGGCGACGATATCAGGCAATCCCAACCTGGTAGCAGAGAATGAAAGCTTGTCCATCAGTTTGGTTAGGTTCAATGGCTTGCGGGTTGGTGAGCTTGACATGTAAGTGGACCCGGAAACGAATCCACCTGTGAATGCGGGCCTTGATGTTAGCTGTGCCTTGTTTTATCGGCTTGTCAGTTTGATATCGTGGTGTGTTTGAGTTCGTTGATTTCTGGCTGGTTGGCGATTTGGTCGACGATCTTCTCGATGTAGTCGATCGAGGTCTGAGGATTGCCGTCGGCGCGTTTCATTAGGCGTACAAAGGCGGCTCTTTCACCGACGAATATTGTTGGGACCCCAAATACCGAATAGGTTCGTACGGATTCTTCGTGTTGTTGGCGATACTCTTCCAGTGGCCATCCAGACTCAATTTCTGTAAAGACTGTCTTTGGATCCAATCCCACCTTAGATATGGCCGCCCCGAGTACGTCGAGGTTTCTAAGGTCTTTTCCGTGATCATGTCTCATGGAGAACAATAGGACGTGAAAATCATTGAACGCCTGTGGAAAGACTTTCTTGATAACAATCCCCACCTGTCCCGCGAGAAGTTCATCCGCTTTGGCCGGATCTTCCCAGGAAGAAGGATCGCCTTCTTCGGAGTGAACTTCGGTCAGGGAGAACGGAATGAAGCTGACCTCCCAGTCGGCACCATTTTGTAGTCCTACGACTATGTGCTCATTGATTATTCGGGCGAATGGGCATCGGTAATCCCAGTTGACGTTGAACTTTAGAGTTTCCATGTATTTTATAACTCCCGAGGAGGGGCTGTAATTCCTCGTTGACCCGTTCTAATTGTGGCTCATCAATCCAACTGGAGTTGGCCAAGAGCAATTTCTGCCGATGCGATTACCTCGCGATCCCAATCATAAGTCATGGCATCCTTAGCCAGGTGAAACGGCATCCAGGCAATCGAGTCGACCTCCTCGTTAGGGGTGAAGCGACCTTCGCCGGCAATCATCAGCCAGTAGCGCACCAGTTTTGACCTTCCGTGATCATCTTTATAGCTTGTCGACTGGATCTCCTGTAGCGGATTGCAGATATACCCGGTTTCCTCAAGAACTTCCCGCAGGGCGCAGTCAAGTGGCTCCTCAGCCGGATCCTGCTTGCCTTTCGGAAGGCTCCAGTCATCATAACGAGGTCTATGGACGACGGCGCAAAAGTACTCTTCCTCCTCGCTCCGACTCTTCCTAATTACAACGCCACCGTTTGCGTAGATTTGGTAAGTTGACTCCATTACACCATTTTAGTTGCGCAAAAGGCTTCGAAAGAGTTTTGCGAAGGTCCATCCCACAATAAGGCCTCCTATTACATCGGAGGCATGGTGAATCTTCACATGGATGCGGCTGGGAGCAATGATCAGGGCCATTAAGAAATAGAGAGGCGCAAAAGGATCGTTTTCAGAGAGAAATATAAAGGCGCAGACGGCAGCGCTTGAATGACCGCTCGGGAATGATGACGTAAGGGGCTGCCGGAGTGGCATGGGCCGTTCACCTGAATATGTGGGCCGGTCTCTCCTGAAGATACTCTTTACTCCCATGTTTACAACAACCGACTCAACGGCAAGAGCCAAGGCAGCCCTTTTGGCAAGCTTCGCCTGTTCTTCGGAGCGCAGAGCCTTGATCGCGGCCAGGAGAAACCAGATTATAGAGTGATCCGCCATAGCGGAGGCAGAGTAGAACAGACGGTTGAACCAGACGTTTTGTCGGAGCGGTTCGAAGAGGTTGTCAATCTTGCTGTCAAACTGTTCGACAGCTTTGCGCATGGACTCCGGATTATTGAGAAAGTCAGCCAACTCCTTGGCCGACAGTTTGTTCATACTCCGATCCATCCACTTGACCTCTGCACGCTGGTTAAATCCTTGATTGAATGTGCCAAAAGATTATCAGGATTTCGATCACTCTTGGTCGATGCAGGTTCAGGGAGCACTTATATCTACTGAGGAGCGGAAATTAGTCGGTGCTTTGCGTCGGGCAAAGCACTTTAAAGTTGCAGAATCCGCAAAGCCTGGATGGTTTGGGCCTAAAGTCGTCCTTTTCGCATGCGGTCCGAACTGCTTTCCAAATTGCACCTGCTTTGTTTAGCAAAGCTGAAAGTGACTGCTTGCTTGGCTTGGAGATAATCCGCGTGGCATCCCTGAGGTAAACCAGCTGAACCGTATCGGGAATTACGTTGAGTACCTGTTCGCAAAGCAGCGCATAAAAATATACGCCCGCAAGTCTGTCGTGCTCCTGCATTACTCCCGGCATTCTGCCCGTCTTGTAATCTGTAACTGTAATTGTGCCATCGGGATTGAGGTCGAGACGGTCAATAATTCCCCTTAGTGTCATGTCGCCTACACGAGCCTCTAGCTGAAGCTCCGTTCCAAGCGCTGTCACCTGTTGCGGGTTTTCGGCAATGAAGTCCTGCTCGATAAGAAACATGGTGTCATCAGCCAGACTATCCAAGTCAACTGGCCCCGACTCGCATTCCTCAAGCTGTTTGAGTTCACCATTTATTTTGGCGTCGTCCCATACTTGGTGAAAGATGTCTCGGGCAACTTCAAGGGTTCGACTTTCAGGGGGAAAATCAAAGTACAGTCGGTCCAGACATCTGTGGGCAAGCGTTCCTTTGAGCGTGAGCGAGTTGACCGGTTGAGGGACGTGGTCTATCACAGCAAGGCGAAATGCATATGCGCATTCCTTGAATGATGATACTTTCGACGGTGTCAACGAACTCGGTACAGGCAGACTCATCTGCCTAACATGTTATTCCGCTACGGCTGCTGACCTTGTTGTATTAGAAGATAAATTAACATTTAGTGTTCCAGTAAATAAGTATTGCCATTCGAAATGTCCATTTGAGCAGTTTTCAGGTATTGGGTGGTCATTTGGGTAACGGCATTTGAGCGTTTTTCCCTACCGGGTTTGTCACATGTGTCAGCTCGTCACATGCGCACGTAAGTGATATTTGCAGCTTTTTCTGCTGAGAATTTCAGTTGGAGAAGTCGTGGTAGCCACCTATCGACCGCTTGGCCACGCATTGAGTAAATGGTTTCGAGAATCCATTTTAAAAAGTTTGGGCCACTGTCTCGTATGGGGCTGAGAACGTTTGCGACCTCACCAGTCCGCCCTGGGAATCGTGAGGCGGGTCCGAACCCTGAGGTGTGTCAGTCCCAGCGGACCTTCGCGACACAAATCGGGATCTGAGGTGACAACCATGATGTCTGGCCGAAGAATCCTGTGAGTTCGTCGTGGGAGCGGACTCGGGCAAGGACCCTCCTGGGTATCCGCCGCATGCTTTTTACGGTCGGTCAGGTGGAATGGAATATTGCATTGAAGCCGAGGCCTGGTGCAGTGAGATGCATCGGGTAAAACGTGGCGAATATTTATTGATTCCTCGTTCGAATGCCGTTAGATATCGGAAGTGATTTCCTGCCACCACTTGGTTGCGCTTGGCCTCCACTGGTCCCGTAGCTCCAAAAATAGCTGTGCGGCCTTGTTTCCGACCCAGTCGACTGGAAGGAGTTCCGCTGGAAGGTCCGGATCCAGTAGGGGAAGTCTTCGCCAGTCATTGACCAAACGAGTCAGTTGCACAAACGCGTCTTCGTCATTTTGAGGGAAGTTTCCGAAGTGGTTGTCTTCGAAATTCTCATAGGCTGCCTCAACTGTGGGAAGATCCCAAGCCTCTGCAGCCAGGTGTGGTTGATCGTCCAGATCGGAAAGGTTTCCAATGAAAATATGGGCAACTTCCTGTAGGGAAAGTTCATCGAGGACGTTTTCGGCTTCACTGAGACGGTCAGTCCAGGGACATATCCACACGCCAGCATTCAGTAGTGCAAATCCCACCCAGCCGAGCTTTACCCTTAGGCTGTATCTGGCGTCTCTTCGCGCCTCGGGAATGGCTACGAGAATGATGATCCACTTCTTGTCCCATTCGCGTTCCCTGGTATGGAAAGAGTAGATTCTCTGGCTACCTTCCCGAAGAAGAGTTCTGGCTCTAGGAGTCAGGTGCCAACGGGTTCTACGACCAATTTTCTCTGGATCGAGAAGTCCCTTCGCGGCAGATCGAGCCAGTGTCTGGCGGACGGTTTTTTCGTCGACTCCTAACGCTCCTAGGGCAGTGATGAAGGTGGTTGTCCAGATTGGAACCCCATGTTGAGTGGCAAATTCACCAAGGACCGTCAGCAAGTAACTTCTGGCACTTGGTGCTCCGAGCGCCTGGTCCCTTTGGACTTCAGCCCTTCTGTTTCTCTCAATCCGAGCGCGTGATAAATTTTCGGGCACGATCAATTATCTCCGACATTACAGAAAAATGCGAATAATGCATTGTATCAATAAAATATTCTACGATCTGTTGACAAATATTACAAGGACTGTAGAATAATATGAAATTGGTATTCAGATGGCTGAGTAGGAGAATGTGTGAAATCCAAGCAGGTCAACTTTGACACAGAACCAAATTCTTATAGACATTGGGCCTTGGAATTTGATAATTCCGTCGCAACTTTGAAGATGAAGGTCGATCCGACCGGGGGTTTCAGGGATGACTATGAGCTGAAGTTGAATTCCTATGACCTCGGTGTGGACATTGAGCTGTACGATGCGGTCCAGCGAATTCGGTTCGAGCATCCTGAAGTGAAAGCAGTGATCGTGACCAGCGCTGATGATAAGGTCTTCTGTGCTGGTGCCAACATTCAAATGCTTGCCGGGTCGTCTCATCATCACAAGGTTAATTTCTGCAAATTCACTAATGAGACGCGAAACAGTATCGAGGATTCGACTGAGTTCACGGGACAGGCCTGGATCGCGGCCGTAAACGGTACCGCTGCTGGGGGTGGCTACGAGTTGGCGCTGGCCTGTGACGAGATCGTGCTGGTCGATGACAAGGCCTCAACTGTCTCTTTTCCTGAGGTTCCGCTTTTGGCAGTCTTACCAGGTACCGGCGGCTTGACCAGGGTCGTGGACAAGCGTCACGTTAGGCGTGACTTGGCGGACGTCTTTGCGGTGAAGGCTGAAGGTATCAAGGGAGCTCAGGCTGTGAAATGGGGCCTCGTGGACGAGGTGGTTCCGAAGAGCCGCTTCAACGAGCACGTGAAAGAGCGTGCCCTCAAGCGTGCGGAACAGTCTGATCGGCCAGCAGACGAAAGCGGTATTTCGTTGCTGCCATTGGACAGAGTGGAAAGAGAGGACGGCATCTCTTATCCGCATCTTGAGGTTCGTTTTGACCGCGAACTTTCATGTGCAGTTTTTGAGATCAAGGCTCCAACTTCGATAACCGCCATGGATCTTTCTCAGCTGAAGGCGCAAGGGGCTTCTTTCTGGCTGCTTGCATTGTGCAGGGAGCTCGACGATGCGGCGTTACGCCTCCGTTTCAATGAGCCGGAACTTGGGAGCTGGGTTTTCGAGAGCACCGGCAATCCGGAGGCCGTGCTGGCGACAGACGAATTTTTGCGTGATAATGCCGATGACTGGCTTGTTCGGGAGATTCGCCACTATCTTAAGCGGACCTTTAATCGGCTTGAGCTTTCCTCCCGTACTCTGGTCACGCTTGTCAAGCCCGGCAGCTGCTTCGTTGGAACACTTGCTGAGCTCGTACTTGTCGCTGACCGGTCATTGATGCTGGAGGGCAATTTCTCTGATGATGATTCTTTACAGGCTCCATACATTGTCTTGACCCAAGTGAACGACGATTGGTATCACATGGTTAATCGGATCAGTCGAATCGAGAGCCGATTTTATGGGAGATCGGATGAGGCGAGCAATGTCCGCAGGGAATTTGGCAAGCAGTTGCGGGCCGAAGAGTGCGAAGATCTGGGTATCGTCACCTTTACCTTTGACGAGATTGATTGGGAAGAGGAAGTCAGGATCCTGCTTGAAGAGCAGGCAAGTTTTTCCCCTGATGCGCTAACCGGCCTTGAGGCAAATTGTCGATTTGTCGGCCCGGAAACGATGGAATCGAAGATATTTGCCCGTCTATCGGCTTGGCAGAACTGGATATTTCAGAGGCCTAACGCGGTTGGACCACAGGGTGCTCTGCAAAGCTATGGAACGGGCTCACGGCCGTCCTACAATCGAGAGAGGATTTAGCAGCATATGACTCAAGTTGATTACGACTCATTAATTCCCAACAACGTAAATCTCAAGGAGGACCGGCGTCTTCAGCGGGCGTTGGAATCATGGCAGCCCAAGTTTGTCGAGTGGTGGAAGACCCTTGGTCCGGTTGCCTTTCAGGACAACGATGTCTATCTGCGTACAGCTATTTCTGTTTCACAAGAAGGGTGGGCGAACTTCGGATATGTGAAGATGCCGGAATATAGATGGGGGATCTTTCTGGCCGATCCTCAACAGGATAAAAAGATCACCTTTGGCGACCATAAGGGAGAGAATGCCTGGCAGGAAGTACCTGGAGAATATAGGGCTGACCTCAGGCGCCTCATCGTTGTCCAGGGTGACACTGAGCCCGCATCGGTGGAGCAGCAAAGACAACTTTGTCAGACCGCGCCATCTCTGTACGACATGAGGAATCTGTTCCAGGTCAATGTCGAAGAGGGCCGCCATCTTTGGGCGATGATATATCTTCTTCACGGTTACTTCGGGCGTGACGGGCGGGAGGAAGCGGACGAACTGTTGCAGCGACACTCTGGGGCTCAGGACAACCCGCGAATTCTTGGTGCGTTCAACGAGCCGGTGACCGACTGGCTGTCGTTCTATTTTTTCACCTACTTCACAGACCGTGATGGAAAGTTTCAGCTGGCGTCGCTCAAGGAGAGCGCCTTTGATCCATTGGCACGTACCTGTGAGTTTATGCTCAAGGAGGAGGCCCATCACATGTTCGTAGGGGCTACCGGCATCGGCCGCGTAGTGCAGCGCACCGTCGAGTTGATGAGAGAGCATGACACCGAGGATGTTTCAAAGTACGGAGGCATCAACATCGCAACCATTCAGCGGTATCTCAACCTTCACTACACCCTCTCACTTGACCTGTTCGGCGCTGAGACCTCTACGAATGCCGCCAACTACTTTGCTGCCGGATTGAAGGGAAGGTTCCACGAGGACCAGCGAAGCGATGATCACCAGTTGAAAGACTCCACCCGACTGGTCCCCACAGTTATCAACGGCGAGGTCGGATGGAGAGAAGCCCCAGCCCTAACTGCCTTAAACGAGACTCTTAGGGAGGACTACATCGCCGACTGTGCCAAGGGCGTAGAGCGGTGGAACAGGCTGCTATCAGAGACCGGCAGAGAGTTGAAACTCCCACACGTTGGATTCAACCGTCACGTTGGAGTTTTTACGGGCCAGCCTGTCACGCCTGACGGAAGACTGGTTTCCAAGGAGGCGTATGACTATTCGATCGCCAATGAGTGGTTGCCTACCCAGGAAGATCGTAACCATGTCCAGGCGCTAATGTCTCCAGTTCTGGAACCCGGGAAGATGGCAAATTGGATTTCCGCGCCAGCAACGGGAATACATTCCAAGCCGCTGGACTTTACTTACGTTCGCGCATAAGATCTGCTGTTAAGTTCGCGTGACGGGAGTAGTTCACATGAAGGACGTTTATAACGCCAGTTCGTGGCTGGTAGACCGCAATATCAATCTCGGCAAGGGAGATAGAACTGCGATCATTACCGGCCACGAAGTCATAAGTTATGCAGGTTTGCTGAAAACCATTTACCGTGTTCAAAACGCGCTCACGCAGCTAGATGTAAGAAGAGAAGAGCGAGTTGCGCTGGTATTGAATGACGAGCCGGCATTTCCGGCCTGGTTCCTTGGCTGTATGAGGTCAGGAGTCGTGCCCATTCCTTTGTCGACAATGTTGACCGGAAACGATCTTGGCGGAATTATCGATGACTCTTTGGCGAGGATTGTCGTTGTCTCGGGAAAGTACGCTCCATTGTTGGCGACGATACAGCGCGCCGCACCGCACCTAAAGGGCGCCATCATCGTGGGTGATGAATCCTCTGATGCTGAGTTCAAGGTGTTCAATTGGCATGAGTTCCAGGACGTTTCAGAAGCCCCCGTCGCTGATACCAATATCGACTCGCCTGCGTTCTGGCTTTATAGTTCCGGGACGACCGGTTTTCCAAAAGGGACAATTCACCGTCACTATAACCTCGAGGCAACCGCGACGACGTATGCAAGTTCGGTGCTGGCCGTCACGCAGGATGATATATTCTACTCCGCGGCAAAGCTCTTCTTTGCCTTTGGGCTAGGCAACTCGCTGACGTTTCCATTTTCGGTAGGCGCCTCGGTTATTCTAGATCCAGCATGGGCAACTCCGAGGGGTGTAGCGGAGACTGCTTCCAGGCTAAAGCCGACACTTTTCTTCGGCAGCCCTGGTTTGTTGGCGTCAATACTCGACGCCGGTGTTGCCTCCGACTCTTTTTCCTCCGTCCGTTTGGCTGTCACCGCTGGGGAAGCTTTGCCAAGTGAGATTAACAAGCACTTTTCTGCTGAGTTCGGTTTTCCCGTTCTTGACGGCATTGGCTCGACCGAAGCATTACATATTTTTTTGACAAATCGTCCAAATGATGTACGTCTCGGTACGACAGGACGTCCGGTGGAGGGTTACAAGCTGATGCTGCTTGACGATGAAAACAGGGAGATTGTTGAACCAGATGTTCCTGGATATCTGCACGTCAGCGGTGAATCGACTGCGATCGGTTATTGGTGCAGGACCGATGCTACGAAAAATGCCTTCCGGGGTGAGTGGTTGAGGACAGGAGACGTATATGTCAGGTCGGCCGACGGCTACTACCAGTTTCTGGGCCGGAATAACGACATGATAAAGCTCGGTGGGATATGGGTTTCACCAGCCGAAGTTGAGAGCGTATTGGTTGAACATCCGGATGTTCTCGAGGCGGCAGTCGTTGGTGGCTACAACGACGACGGTCTTGAAACCTCTGTCGCCTTTGTAGTTCCAAAATCAGGGAAGGTAATCGATGAGGCTGCTATTGAGGCGCACTGCCGATCCCGCATGGCTTCTTTCAAGCGGCCGCGCACCATCGTATTTGTGACTGAGCTGCCCAAAACTGCCACCGGAAAGATCCAGAGGTATCAGCTCCGTGATCAGCTCTCAAATAAAGGTAGTTAATGGGTAACGCATTCAATAATGCAGTAGTTGTCGGCGGTGGAACGATGGGTTCGGGTATTGCCCAGGTGCTGCTCGAATCAGGAATTCATGTCATCCTCGTGGAGGTGGACGAACCGCGGACTCAGGCCGCATATGAACAGGTCAAGGCTGGCGTAAGGTCGAAGCTTGTCTATGAGAATAGTCGTAGGGACACTCCGGAGGTCGACAAGGCCGCCGCGGCAATTTTGGCCGGACTCACCGTCAGTGTCGGACTTCCCGATCCGACGTCAGTCTGGTCCCCGGATCTGGTGGTTGAGTCGGTATTTGAGGACGTAAACGTAAAGGCCGGTGTGTTGAGTGCAGTGGAGAAGGCGTATCCTAGCTGCCGGTTAGTGGCGACAAACACTAGCTCGTTGTCAATCGATACCCTTGGGTCGACGCTGTCGCGTCCTGAGTGCTTTATCGGTATGCACTTCTTCAACCCGGTGCCCCGCTCCTCATTGATCGAGCTTGTGACAGGCAATAAGACTTCGAGTGCGACGGTCGATTTTGCTCAGGCTGTGGCGGCCAAGGTTGGACGAGAGTCAATCCTGGTTCATGACTCACCTGGCTTTGCGACAAGCAGGCTTGGGATCATTCTTGGTCTAGAGGCGATTCGCATGGTGGAAGAGGGCGTAGCGTCTGCGGCAGATATAGATCAGGGAATGATCCTTGGTTACAAGCACCCCGTAGGTCCGCTTAAGCTCACCGATATGGTCGGGTTGGACATACGTTTGGCTATTTCAGAGTATCTTGAGCAAAAGCTCGGATCCCGATTCTCACCGCCGAAATTGCTCAGAGACATGGTCGCCAGAGGCGAGCTCGGCAAGAAGTCGGGTAGAGGTTTCTATGAATGGTGAGGCCTTCGTCTAGATGCACGTCGGTTGTCACAATTTCGCAGGAGTCTGGGTTATTTTTTATGTCTGTCCGTTTTTAAGGTAGGTTTGCCAGTGGATGTTGAAGTTCAGTTTTTATCTATTGACGAGCTGGAGATAGAGTACTATTTATACCCTGCATCTCCCGAGCGCAAGGCCTTTCCCACATTGGTCTTTCTGCACGAGGGTTTGGGAAGTTCCGCACTTTGGCGAAGCGTACCAGAATTGGTCAGAGCTGAGTTGGGCAACCCTTCCATGCTCGTCTATTCGCGTGCCGGATATGGAAAATCAACTCCCGTGGAAGGTGACAGACCGGTCAGCTACATGCATCATGAAGCTCTGGAAATGCTTCCTAGAGTGTTGAAGGCTCTAGATATTGAGAAACCGATTCTGGTTGGACATAGTGACGGAGGTTCAATCGCTCTTATCCACGCCGGTGCTGGCTATTCGGTTTCCGCACTTGTCCTAATTGCACCGCATGTAATCGTTGAGGACCAATCGATTGAAGGTATAGCGGCGGCACGAGAAACCTTCTTGAGCACAAATCTTGGAGAAAAAATGAGCCGGTATCACACAGATGCCGAGTCTACTTTCTGGGGATGGAATAGGGTCTGGCTGTCGCCGGAGTTCAGGGAGTGGAATATAGAAGAGTTCCTTCCGTCGATTGAGGTTCCAATTCTTGTGGTTCAAGGTGATATGGATGAATATGGGACCCTAGCTCAGCTTGATCTCATAGCTCGAAACGTTGCTGGGGTAGTTGAAAAGAAGATAATTTCAGGTGCGCGGCATTCACCGCATCTTCAGTTCACTGACGAGGTTGTAGAGGCAGTGGTGAAGTTCCTGACTCAATTCATAGACGCTTAGATTTGCGAGGAGTAGCTTAGTGCCCACCGTAAAGACGCAGTTTCGCGACAATGCCCTGCTTGTCGGGTTGGAAAAGCCCGAGAAGAGGAACGCAATGGATGAGCAAATGGTGGAGGAGCTTCATTCAGTTTTGGACGGTGCGATGCGCGGCGAACCCAGAGTACTGGTTCTTCACTCATTGGTGGAGAACGTGTTTGTGTCTGGAGCGGACATAGGTGAACTTTTGCATCGTGACGCCGATAGCGCCATGAGGTCAATCAACGCCGGCCTGCTCGAAAAGTTGGAAAGGTTCAGATGGCCGACGATAGCGGTAATTGATGGTTACGCGCTAGGCGGTGGCTGCGAACTGGCAATGGCATGCGACTTCAGATTAGCTTCAACAAGGGCTAGGTTCGGTCAGCCGGAGCTTGACCTTGGGATACTTGCCGGAGCCGGAGGGAACTGGCGATTGCCACAGCTCGTGGGAATTTCAATGGCCCGTCGTCTCCTTTACACGGGTGAGATCATCGATGCCGAAAAGGCGCTTTCTGTGGGATTGATTGACGACGTCTATCCCCCTGAGGAGCTCATGAATTCGGCGATGAACCTGGTCGAGACGATCAGCAGGAGATCCTGGAGGGCTTTGGAACTCACCAAACTATCGCTTGGAGTTAACAGGCATCCAACTACCACCTTTGACATCATTGCTCAGGCCCTTCTATTTGAGAGTGATGACAAGAAGGCTAGAATGCAGGCTTTCCTGGACCGCAAGGCCAAGAAAGACCATTGATTCTAGGCTCAGATATGTGAGGTTGGTAATGCTCAGATGTCTTGGTCTGAGGCGTCACGATCGTGCCTTAGGGCCCATTGTCTGATGGATGCTGATTCTCCCGGACATCGTGGATTGCGCCGACTGTCTTTCGGTTCCTATGCCACCGGTAAGTGCAGTGTCTATAATCAAAGGGCATCGAGACTATAGATGAAGTACTTATGGCGAATGCGGAGTTCTATTCGTGCTTCGAGGTTCAGAGCCTAGACCGAATGAGCGATATATGGGAGCACTCGGATGACGTGAGGTGCACCCATCCTGGCTGGCTAACGCTAAAAGGGTGGGGCGCCGTATCGGGTTCATTTTTTAATCTTTTCCATGCCGAGTTCAGGCTCCAATTCCTGCTGACGGACACAGATGTCCGCATTAATGGTGACATCGCGATGGTTTTTTGCACAGAAAACATTCTTGGTCAAGGACCAGGTCCGGCGGTTACCAGTTTGAATGTGTTTCGTCTTGATCCACTTGATAGGCACTGGCGCCTGATTGTGCATCATGCATCTATTGTCAGCGCTTCATTTGGTCAATGATTCGCACTTTCTAAGACGCGACTGAGTAAAGCGCTTGTAATCTTCATAGTTCTGGGCCGGGCAACTAGCCTGATACTGTGGAAAATTTCATCATTTCGTCAGGGTACGTCGCAATTCTTGTGTTAATGATTGCTGAATCGGCCTGCATTCCGGTGCCATCTGAACTGATAATGACTTTTGGTGGAGTGCTTGCGGCAACGGGAAAGCTAAATCTGGCGCTTGTAATTCTTGTGGGCTCCGTTGGAAATATTATTGGCGCTTACATTGCCTGGGCGGTAGGCAGAACTGGTGGCAGGGCGCTTGTCATGAGATACGGCAAGTACGTTTTTCTAAGGACTCATGATCTCGAAAGAGCTGAACGCTGGTTTGCCAAGAGAGGTCAGGCGGCAGTGTTTTTTGGCCGACTTCTGCCCGTAGTGCGAACTTTTATATCCCTGCCCGCCGGAGTCGCCGAGATGGAGCCGGTTAGATTTGGGATCTACACCTTTCTAGGCTCGGTACCCTTTGTTGGCTTTCTAGCCGGGGTTGGATACGCTGTGGGTGCAAATTACAACACCTTTGTAAAATACGTTCAGGATTTCGGCTATCTGATTGCTTTGGCCGTTCTCATCCTGATTGCCGCGTTTGTATACAAGAGAATCAGAAGCAGCGCTTCTGAAATAACCGACAGTGTTTAGAGATCTGCAGCTAGAATTCCTTTTCGGTAAATAGATGAGATTGCGGGGAGTGGCGCAGCGTGGTAGCGCACCTGCTTTGGGAGCAGGGGGTCGGGGGTTCAAGTCCCCCCTCCCCGACAAGCTTGTCGTTCGTCTGATTTTGCGGGTGTAGCTCAATGGTTAGAGTTCCAGCCTTCCAAGCTGGCTATGCGGGTTCGATTCCCGTCACCCGCTCTCTCTGTTTTCTGTCACTTGCTCCCTGTCGAGGGTGAGAACCTCAATCTTCGAATGTTCTGACTCTCTTGCGCATCTGGTATGTAATGACATGGGCAGCAGATCACCTACATGCGGTCGGATATGACTGAATCAAACTACTGGCATAGGTCGTCTGCTGAACCTCGACACCATTTTGGACGTGGCTTCCGGTCCATTAGCTTCGTTAGGATTACTTGGCATTGCTCCTTTCACGCGTGCGTGACAAAGGGTTCAGGCGCCGAATAATCGAAGCCCATGATGGGTTTCCTTGCTGCGGCCCAGATAAAGGAGTTCCACTATGTGGCCTGGTTTTGGGCGTTTCTCCGGGTTTGCGCCGATATGGCGACGCGGGTTTCGTGTATAGCCTTTTGTGGAATGTTGGTACTCTCAGAGGCCTCTCGGGGTGGGGGTGCACCTGCATGAAGGGTTTTTGCACTGGCATTACCGTTCCAAAGGATGGTTGGGTGTGAGGCGCGCTGGACCGGTTTTGGACCCGCGGATTTGTTGAGGTGGTTTCGCCACTTTCGTTGATTGCGATGGAGATGCTATGGGCCACTTAAGCTGAGTGGAGGCATTGGCGCTAGCCTCCTACTTGAAATCAACGTGACTTCATATCTCTGACGACAAACAAAGTGTCTCAGACAGTTTTGACGCTTTGGCGGGCAATGATGGCATTGCGTCGGTACCGATATAATGCCTCTTCCAATTACATTCCGGAGCTGGGTGTAATTGGGTTCTCAGCTTCTAGAATACCAGTATGGGTATGTTAGGCAATGAAAGCGAGTTAATTGAGATCGATGGTCCAGTTTCGTCCATAAGTCTACGGGAAGATCAGCGGCACGATTTGAAGCGGCGTCTCGCCAGGGTCGAAGGTCAGGTTAGGGGTATATCCAAGATGATCGACGACTCAAGGCAGTGTAAGGATATCGTCACTCAGATTTCAGCAGTTTCTAAGGCACTTGAGCAGATCGGTTTCCGCCTAGTCGCCTCCCAGATTTCCTACTGTCTGGAGAATCCGGAAGAGGCGCTCAAGGGCGGGTGCACGCTTGGTGACGTTGAGAAATTATTCCTGAAGCTTCGATAGGTTCGGTGCCGACGATTGGTCTGAGCAGCTTCTAGATAATGTGGCCTCGAACGCCGTTTGAATTCACGACCGGGAGACCGTGGGAGTGCCAAGCGGCCATTCCGCCTTTCATGTTGATTGCGTTGTACCCATTGTTCAAAAGGAAGGAGACCACAGCTGAAGATCGGCTGCCGCTCCTGCAGCATACAACGACGTCAGCATCTCGTGGAACTTTGTGCAGATGTTCTTGAATCAGGGACATGGGCAGATGTACGGCCCCAGGGGCGTGGCCGTTATTCCACTCCGAAAGCTCGCGGACATCGATCATCATCGTTCCCTGGTCCACCAGCTCCTTGGCTTCAAGGGGATCAACGACTTTTGCACTCTTTTTGAACAACACGACAAGGTTCCCTTCTCTGTATCCATGTGGTCGAAATGTTTTATTAGAGTATACCCTATAGGGTATAAGTTACGTACATCGGGGTGGCGAGATTCATGTTTCTACAGCGGTATTCCCCGGCGACTTGTCCACTTGATGAGTAAGCCTGGCTGTGATGTGAACCTTTAGGTGCTGGGCGCGGCCTTTGTTTTTTGGTTGGAAAATAGGGTTGAAATGCTGACTTGTCGGGATACTCGACTCCCAGGCGACGTTGCATTGCCCTGCTTTCAGACACCTGAAACCGAGTTCGATGGGGCGATATCAAACGACATGCGGCTAGGCCTAGATAAATTGCGTGTCGGGTAAGCTCATATACCCATATGCAGTCAACAATTACTCCATCAGAAGGGTCTACCGTCAAGATCCTCATCGACATTGATGAGGCTGAGCTAGAACCTAGCCTACTTGCAGCTCTAACCAAGATTTCCAAGGATGTCCGTATTCCCGGATTTCGCCAGGGAAAGGTTCCTCGAAAGGTCTTGGAAGCCAAGCTCGGGCGTTCATACATACGCGTAGAGGCCATAAACGAAGCCATTCCCGGTTTTCTTGGCGAGGCGATTCGGGCGAACGACCTGGACGTGATTGCCACTCAGAATGTCAACATAAAATCCGGAGAAGAGAGCGGACCGATCGTGCTCGAAGCGGATGTTGAAGTTAGACCTGAAGTCACCATCGTTGGCTATAAGGGTGTCAAAGTCGTCATTCCCTCTCCTGAGGTCACAGATCAAGATGTCCAGGATCAGCTGAAGCGGTTGCGTGAGCAGTTCGGAGAACTTTCAGAGGTGGAAGCTCCAATTGCCGCAGACCATCAGGTGACCATTGATTTGCGTGCTGACAGAGCTGGCGAGCACGTTCCAAATCTAGACGTCGAGGACTTTCTTTACAGAGTCGGTGCGGATAACTTCATTCCTGGGTTGGATGAGGCACTAACGGATCATTTGGCTGGTGACGAGATTAGCTTCGAGGTTCCGGCACCGGACGGAAGCTCAGAGAGTCCAATCACCTGCTACGTGAAGATCAAAAAGGTTAGCGAGCTCCTTTTGCCCGAAATGACGGACGAATGGGCAGCAGAGGCCTCCGAATTCGAAACCCTCGCCGAGTTGGAGAGTTCCACAAGGGACCAGCTAAAGGGTACTAAGAAGTCTCGGGCGCAAATGCTCTTCAGAGACCGGGCCATTGCTGCGCTGATAGAACTGATGGGCCTTGCGGAGCTTCCACAGGCACTGATCCAGCAGGAGTTTGATACTTTGCTTCGCGATTTTTCGGGAAGGCTTGAGTCTCAGGGGATCCCTCTTGAGCAGTATTTGGCAATTACCGGGAGTACCTCAGATCAACTTGTTAACCAGCTCTTGAATGACGCTCAGAATCAAGCCAAGGTGGACCTGGTGCTTCGGGCGTTGGTTCGCGAAGAGGCAGTCACAGTGCTTAAGGAGGATCTGGAAAACGAGATCCGACGGTATGCCGAGTCGGCCCAGATAGCGTTCGACGATTTTCTCGATCGAATCACCGAGAATGGTCAAATCAAGGTAATAGAACTGGAAATGGCTAAGGCCAAGGCACTGGATCAGTTCTATGAATTTGTGGAGATTGTGGACGACGACGGGAATGTGGTCAGTCGGGAATTTCTTTTTGAAAATGAATCAAATGCCGAAGAAGAGGTTGCAGACTCTTCTGAGCCAAGCAAGGATGAATTAGAAGACTCTTCAAGAGGTGAAACGGATGACGGCGTATAACTACTTGGTTCCTACCGTTATTGAATCTTCCAGCAGAGGGGAGAGAGCGTATGATCTCTATTCCCGTCTGCTGAGGGAGAGAATTATTATTCTCGGAACTCCCATTGATGATTCGGTTGCAAACCTGATATGTGCTCAACTTTTATTTCTCGAGTATGAAGATCCTGAAAAAGACGTGAGTTTATATATCAATTCCCCTGGCGGGGAGATCACGGGCCTTTTCGCGATCTACGATACCTTGAAGGTAATTCGTCCAGACGTTTCGACGTTTTGTTTCGGTCAGGCTGCGTCTGCCGCAGCGGTTTTGCTGGCAGCGGGAACCAAGGGAAAGCGATTCGCACTTCCTCACGCCCGAGTGCTTCTCCATCAGCCTTATGGTGGTGTCGGTGGCCAGGCCACAGATATCGAGTTGCAGGCCAAAGAGATTTTGCGCATGCGCGATATGTTGAACGACATGCTTTCCGCGGATACTGGTCAGCCCGTGGCCAGGATTCAGAAGGATACCGACAGAGATTTTGTTCTAGACGCCAACGAGGCTCAGACTTATGGGATTATCGATGAAGTGATCACCACGGCAAGAGACCCACGAGGATCATCAGCGGCTGTAGCTTAGTACTTCAGATCTACACTTTATATAACAGAAGTTCTTCGCGAGGGGATCTAGAGCTGGACGAAGGAAATTGAATCCGAGTATAAATTGTGCGAGTAGTCCAAAAGGGGATGGCAGTGGCAAAGTTTGTTGAGGGACCTGAGGTCGTAAAGTGTAGTTTCTGCGGCAAGTCCCAAAAGCAAGTGAAGAAGCTGATTGCGGGACCCGGCGTCTACATTTGCGACGAATGCATCGATCTATGCAACGACATCATCGAAGAGGAATTGACCGAGACTACCGAGGTCAAGTTTGATGAACTTCCCAAGCCGAGGGAAATTTTCGATTTTCTCAATGGTTATGTTGTGGGTCAGGATTCTGCGAAAAAGATTCTTGCTGTCGCCGTTTACAACCATTACAAGAGGATCCAGGCCGGCACTTCCAGAACAAACGATGTTGAGCTTGCGAAATCAAACATTCTTCTACTGGGACCAACTGGATCCGGTAAGACCCTCCTTGCTCAAACGTTGGCAAAGCTCTTGGAGGTGCCGTTTGCCATTGCCGATGCAACGGCGTTGACTGAAGCCGGTTATGTGGGTGAAGACGTCGAAAATATCCTACTGAAGCTTATCCAAGCGGCAGACTATGACGTGAAGAAGGCTGAGACAGGGATCGTCTACATAGACGAGATTGACAAGATTGCCCGAAAGAGCGAGAATCCTTCGATCACTCGTGATGTCTCTGGAGAAGGTGTTCAGCAAGCGCTTCTTAAGATCCTGGAAGGTACCACGGCTTCTGTTCCACCTCAGGGAGGTCGAAAGCATCCTCATCAGGAGTTTATTCAGATCGACACTACCAATGTACTGTTCATTTGTGGCGGTGCCTTTGCCGGTCTCGAGAGAATCATAGAGGGACGGATTGGCACCAAATCAATCGGATTTAAGGCCGAGCTTTCGGAGAGGTCCAACAAGGATGGCGAAATCTTCAAAAACGTGCTTCCTGAGGATCTGCTCAAGTTTGGTTTGATACCTGAGTTCATCGGTCGGCTTCCGGTTGTCGGGGCTGTTGGTAATCTTGACCGTGCCGCGTTGATCGAGATTCTTGTCGAGCCGCGCAATGCGCTGGTAAAGCAATATCAGAGGACATTCGAACTGGACGGTGTCGAACTTGAAATCACTCAAGATGCACTTGAGGCGATCGCTGATCTGGCTTTACTGAGAGGTACTGGGGCCAGAGGACTTAGAGCCATTCTTGAAGAGGTGCTGCTCGAGGTGATGTACGACATTCCATCAAGGTCCGATGTTCAGCGATGTGTAGTGGACCGCAGCGTGGTTCTTGATAAGGTTGCACCTACCTTGGTCCCAAGGGGAACCGGGCCAGATCGACCGGAGCGTGCCCGCAGAGCCGCTTCTTAGTATCGCTCCATCATTTAGGCTGATTTTTAGGGGCGTCAAATGAGTAATTCTCTGTCACTTGGTAACGCTCTAAACTGGCTGGACAGCCATATCAATATCGAGGCGAACTCCCACGCAGATTTTCCGCCGCCATCGCTGGTGAAGATTCGTGGTGCTCTTGAGATGATTGGAGAGCCTCAGAAGAGCTATCCGGCGATTCATGTGACTGGAACCAATGGCAAGGGATCTACCTGCCGCATGATCACTGCACTGCTAATGGCGCACGGTCTTCGGGTTGGCACATATACCTCTCCGCATCTGATGACAATAAATGAACGGATAATGGTAGATCTTGAGCCGATTTCAGATGCCGGTCTTATAGACGAACTCGCAACTCTCAAGATTCTTGAGGAACATTCCGGCAAGACTCTCAGTTGGTTTGAATTGGTAACGGCCGCGGCGTTCTCATACTTTGACACTGTTGGAATCGATGTGGCCGTCATTGAGGTTGGTATGGGTGGAGCCTGGGATGCCACCAATGTAATTGACGGAGCAGTGGCCGTGGTAACGAACATTTCCCGGGATCATGTTGAAATTCTCGGTCCAGAACTTACGGATATCGCCAGAGAGAAATCCGGAATCATTAAGCCTACATCTTCAGTCGTGCTCGGAGTTGACCAGGCTGATCTTCTCGATATCTTCCTTTCCAAACCCAGCACCGCGGTTTCCATTCTCGGCCAGGACTTGCTGTTGCGCTCCAACACCCAGGCGATCGGAGGGCGGGTGCTGGGAATTAGGACTAAGCACGCTGCATACGATCAGATCTTCGTTCCGTTGTTTGGTCCGCACCAGGGACAGAACGCTGCGCTTGCGATAGGTGCGGTGGAAGAGTTTTTTGGCCGTGCACTGGACCTTGATGTGACAAAGGCCGCCTTTGAACGTGTGACCTCCCCAGGTAGAATGGAGGTCGTCTCTAGGGAACCTCTAGTGGTCCTTGACGCTGCCCATAATCCCGCAGGGATGCAGAGTGTCAAGACTGGCGTGCTGAGCGACTTCTCCAGTATTTCAAATTGGCATCTTGTGGTGTCGATGTTGAGGGGACGGGAATCTGAGGAAATGTTCCGGGCAATTGTCAGCGACAAAATCATTTCTGTTTCTGTTGCCAAGTCAAGATCGCTGCGGGCCATGGAGGTGGATGAGATTTGCGCGGGCGCGAAAAAGGCGGGGCTTGGTTGCCAGGTTTTTGAAACTGTGTCGGAAGCTTTGGAGGCGGAAGTCAGCGCTTGCGGAGATGGCGAAGGTGTACTTGTGTGTGGTTCCATATATACGGTAGCTGAGGCCAGAGAGCAGATGCTGAAAAGGAAATAGGTGAAGCTGAACATATAGTGAAAGTTCACCGGTGAATCTGTCAGTTGTGAGCGACTAGCCTTATCCGGCGTGAATAGCACTTTGGTTATATGTAAGCCCGACGCGGTGGAACGAGGTCTTGTGGGTGAGATCATCGGCCGAATTGAGCGCAAGGGCCTGAAGATCTCTCGATTGGAGCTAAGGCAACTCGACGAGGAGACTGCGAAGATGCACTACGCTGAGCATGCAAGCAGGCCTTTCTTTAATGAGTTGGTTGAATTCATAACTCGATCCCCATCCGTAATAATGGAAGTCACAGGACCCGACGACAGTTGGGCAATTGTCAGGTCGATGATGGGGGCAACCGATCCCGCCAAGGCGGTGCCGGGAACCATAAGGGGAGACCTGGGAGTGACGGTAGCAGAAAATTTGGTGCACGGGTCAGACTCAGCTGAAGCTGCCGTGAGGGAATTGAACATTTTCTTCCGGTGAACTAATTAGGTTCCCGACTAGACTTCGTTTACTTCTGGCTCACATAGGGTTGATTTCGCCTTCCAATCGGAGGTTTTTCTAATGGCAAAATCAAGATCGTTCATAAATTTGTTTCCAGCTAGAGATATGGCTGTAGATTTGGGCACGGCCAATACGTTGGTTTATGTGCGAGGAAAGGGAATTGTTTTAAACGAGCCCTCAGTAGTGGCAATCAATACCCGGGATGGACGTCCCTTGGCCGTCAGGGCAGATGCCAAGCGAATGATCGGACGCACTCCGTCGAATATCCAGGCAATACGGCCGTTGAAAGACGGAGTGATCGCCGACTTTGAGACTTGTGAGCGAATGCTTAGGTACTTCATTCAGAAAGTACACAACAGCCGGTATGGCAAGCCGCGTATGGTGATCTGTGTGCCTTCGGGTATTACCGGAGTCGAGCAGAGAGCCGTTCAGGAGGCAGCGGAATACGCCGGTGCTCGCAAGCCGGCATACATCATCGAAGAGCCAATGGCGGCGGCTATTGGAGCTGGTCTGCCTATTCACGAACCGACCGGAAATATGGTTGTGGACATTGGCGGTGGAACTACCGAGGTTGCCGTGATCTCGTTGGGCGGAATCGTTACCAGCCGCTCGGTTCGAATTGGTGGAGATGAACTCGATCAGGCGATTATCTCCTACATCAAAAAGGAGTACAGCCTGGCCCTTGGTGAGAGGACTGCCGAAGAGATCAAGATTGCGCTCGGCTCGGCCGTTGAACTCGAAGAGGAGCTTCAGGCCGAAATAAGAGGGCGTGACCTGATCACAGGTTTGCCAAAGACCATTCTGGTTTCCACCGAGGAGATTCGGCGCGCTATTGAGGAACCGATTGCGGCGATTGTGGACGCGGTCAAGGTGACACTTGACAACACTCCTCCGGAGTTGTCGGCGGATATTATGGAGCAGGGAATTGTATTAACTGGAGGGGGAGCCCTTCTGACTGGCATCGACAAGCGGATTTTTCAGGAGACAGGTATGCCGATAATTGTTGCCGACAATCCTCTTGACTGTGTCGTAAATGGTTCCGGGCAGACGCTTGAGGAGTTCGATGCTCTGAAGCGGGTGCTGATCTCATCTTCTAACCGGTAGTGTCAAGCGGGGATTATGGTGTAAGTCGATTTTTCGCCAGGCCAAGAGTCACTCTGCTGGCTCTTATCCTGGCTTCGATCACTCTTGTCACCGTCAGCTTTAAGTCAAACGGTGGAGGAATTTCGGGGACATTCCAGAAATCCTTGAAGAATATCACGGATCCAATTCGTTCCACAGCCAATTCTGTTTTTC
>JAJYDM010000034.1 GCA_021777475.1 Actinomycetes bacterium
CCTTCAAAAAAGCAAAACTGAGTCGATATATGCAGACAACCACGATTGTTGGATTTGCCATATTACAGCTCATCGCCTATGGCAATATACTCGTCGTCCCCTTCTACCACTGGTACTTTGGACCGCAGCTGGTGGCCATAAGTGCCCTTGTCGGAATCATTGTTGGCTGGGCATTGACACACATCGTGAAGAGTCCCCTCAATGCACTCGCAGCGGCAGTCGCCATAGTAGTTTTCACCTACATGGTCATTTCCTCTGCAAGCTTGGCCAAGGGAGCACCGACAATGATATACACCCGCCAGAAAAGCTATGAAGCGGCTGCTCAATGGTTAGATACCAATACACCGACAAAGGCAACGGTCGCTGCAACGGAGATAGGTTACATAGGATACTACTCACATCGTCAGATGATCGACTATTTAGGGCTTCTCAACAACCGGACCGCAAAATGGACAGAGCAAGCGAATTTCTATAACTGGCTTTTCTATTACAAGCCTGACTATTGGGTGGTTCACAACCCATTTTGGTCATTTGAGGAAGCCGTACAATTGCCCTGGTTCCACACTGCATATTCGAAAGTTGCGTCATTCCCAGGATTAATAATTTATAAAAAAACTGGCGTTATCCCAAGTATTTCAGGGAGTGAAGCGTTGTTTGCGAAGCTTTCTGCAGTTCCTGGAACACCCCGGCATTGAACCAGGTGGGTATCCTACATAAGTGCTCCTTGCCGGACACCTGATGGTCCTTCATGCAATCAGGTGTCTATATCATAATGAAGAATGGTGACCTGGTATTTGACACTGCGATGTTCACAGAAATGTGATGCAGTGCAACTTTTTGTTGTGGAAAGCAGCACGATAGTGTTAAACGACGAAATAATAAAGCTGAGACAAAGAGCAAAGGCTGGAAAACCAGAGGCGATGCTGGCGAGAGAGTTTGGCATCAGCGGCGATACATTGTGCAGATGTCTCAAGGTCAGGAAACTGGACCAGACAGTCTGAGCCAGGTTTTAAAGGGTGGACCGTATTTACCATCGAATCGAGATTAAATACGTGCGAATAACCATGTGGCGAGCAGTTTTATAAAGTAAATATTTCCATGGGCCTTTCGGTCGTCGGGTAGAAGGGTGGGCGAACTGGTCAGCGCTACCAACGGTACTGACGTCGTTGGTGGTTTTTACGATGCGTGCAACACATGGACTATCGCCCGCATTTCGTAGTTGAGCGCGGACCGCGGACGTTGTAGAGCGCGATGACGATAGGGGGCACTAAATCTTTGTCTTGGGATTTTGTAGTCCCAGACTAGGTATTTCAGGCTTAGAGCGTCATGGTTATGGTGAAAGCGAAATTCATAGGTGTTGGACTTTAGGTAGGTTATATCATATCAACTAGAACTGAAGACGAATTTGGTCTCTATGAGTATGGAATTTGCATTGCAGGGGGTAAAGGAGGCTAAGGTGTGCGACCTGGTAAATGATCCCACCTATTTAATGGTGCATTATGGGCGAGGAGCCCGAGGACTCTAAGGCTCGGCCTAATCAGCCAGGGGACATCACTGTCGCAGCTGGCGGGATGCAATCAAGGCAGCTAGCAGTTTCCAGCCAACCGGCCAAGGTTATGCCGAAAAGGATATTCTATTTTGAACTTGGTTACATTCTCCTGCTCATGGCCTTTTTTGCGGTTTATGCAACTTGGCCCTGGGCCAGGCATGCCGTGCCACCTGATTTTGGGCCACTTCCGCTTGGGGTTATCTGGTTTGGCTCAGTCGGCGGGGTAGTCGCAGGTTTTCGAGGCATTTATTTTTACAATAACCAATGGGATTCAAGTTACGATTATTGGCATTACACCCGCCCAATCTTTGGCGCAGTTACTGGAGCAATCGGCTCGTTGATCTACTGGGTTTCGCTGCATCTTGGAGGCACCAATGCCGTAAAGGTCGACCGTGACACATTTTATGTCGTGGCGTTTGTACTCGGATTTTCAGACAAGGCGTTTATTGAACTACTAAAGAATGTGACCAACGAAATTATTAAGCCAGGTCAAAAGCAAACTTCATCGTCCGAGGCCTCGGGTAAGAAGAACTCGTCATTGCTGACGCCTCAGGGAGGCTGAGATGCAAAATAGACGCCTAAGGACGCACCCTACATATTTTGGGGTGGCAAACTGGTAGCTTGCCGGTTTTCAGTCGGCGCTGTCGACTTTGAAGCTGTAATATTTAGAACCTTCGTAGTGAAGGAACATGACCTTGATCAAGAAGCTTGCACCAAGGGAGGATGAACTCGTCTCTGAAAATCTTGGGGGGCGACACACAGTCAAAAATGTGGACGTCACCTTTCAACGGATTCTAGAACGCAAAGACCCTGGTGGGAATGCATGATGATGTTTGTGTCGGCTGGAGAATCAAAGTCGGTGTGGCTGGCTCCTAAAAAAGTGATCATAAGAGTCCTACAAAAAGGGGCCAGTTCAAGTTGATATGGCTGGGGATCAATTTGTTGGAACCTGGCGAGTCCTTTACCTCTCAATGGGTATCCATTGTTGCTGTTGACAACAGTCAACCCAAGTGCAGAATTGGAATTGAGTCGTTTGTCAAACTGTAAAATCTGCTTACTGGACCAGCATTCCATACCTTGTCTGTGCCGAGAAAAAGGAATTTGGTGGAAGGAAGTGGCGTATCACCAGGAGTATATCGAGTATCACCTGGGTTAGTCGCGTGGGCGACGTTTTGTCTTTCCGACGAGGAGATCCCCACAAAAAATGATCCATTAACGTCAGGGTTTCGATCCGAAAAAGAACATGCGAAAGATGCCACCGAGACCAAAGAGAATGGCCAGGTACTTTACGACCTTGCATTTCTGCCGAACTTTCTTGCTCCTCTAACCTGTGATGCGACTGTATTTACCAAAGGCGTAAAGATGGAAAAGCTTTTCCGTTCAACTCATAAAGAACGCAGAGTATTTGAGTTGTTTGGAGCATCGATTACAACTGCCCTTGGCCCAGGGAGGCAGAAAAAAATCTACTGTCCGATGCGTTACCTAATCAGATATGGTGTATCCCATAATTTCGAAAGGAAATCCGGGTTAGTCGTCTAAATGTCCGATGGACATGTGGTGAGGCACCTTAGCCCGGAATGTTTGGAAAGTGAACGAGTGCAGCCGATTCGGCCGCAGGCCTGGGTGGCTGCACTCGCTTGAAAGGTTAGTGCGCTTGGGCGGCGCGAATCACGTTCAAAGCCCCACCGGCCCTAAACCAAGCAATATGCTCTTCTGACATGGTGTGAGTAGCCTTGAACGTGTCCTTTGAGCCGTCTTCGTGATTGATTATGCAGATCACAGGCTTATCAGGAGCAAGCTGGCTTAGCCCAGTTACTGAGATGGTATCTCGTTCGCGAATTTTGTCATAAGTACCAGGGTCAGCAAACGTCAGTGGCAGGATACCCTGCTTCTTCAGGTTTGTTTCGTGGATTCGCGCGAATGACCTTGCGAAGATGACCTTGGCATTTTGGAATCTTGGCTCCATGGCTGCGTGCTCTCTTGAGGAGCCTTCACCATAGTTGTTGTCTCCTATCGCGGTCCACGCGACATTCGCCTGACGGTAGTGCTTGGCAATGTCCGGGTAGCTTTCAACCGCGTGGTGCACCGTGCAATACCCGTGTCCAACTGGGTAAGGGGTGCCGTCCTTTTGCTCGAAGGCATTGTTTGCCCCGAGGAACAAGTTGCCTGAGATGTTCTCAAGGTGGCCACGATATGTCAACCATGGTCCGGCGGCGCTAATGTGGTCTGTCGTGCACTTGCCCTTGGCCTTCATGAGAATCACCAGGTCTTCGAAGTCCTTCCCGTCCCAGGCAGGGAATGGGTCCAGCAGCTGCAGTCTGTCCGATTTTGGATCCACTTGAATCGTCAGTGAGGACCCGTCTTCGGGCGGTGCAAGGAATCCGGACTCACCCGATTCGAACCCCTTGGAAGGCAGCTCCTCACCGATAGGTGCGACTAACGGGGTTCCGTCAATCTTGTCGATGAGCGGGTTGAAGTCAAGGGTTCCGGCCAAGGCATAGGCCACTACTGTCTCTGGTGACGCAATGAATGACAATGTTCCCGAGTTGCCATCATTCCTTTTCGGGAAGTTCCTATTGTAGGAGTTCATGATAGAGTTAGGTTCACCTTCTGAAACGTCGGATCTCTTCCATTGGCCGATGCAAGGCCCGCACGCATTGGCGAGAACCGTCGCACCGATTGCCTCAAGATCCGCCAATAGGCCATCCCTTTCAATTGTGGTCCTAACGCGCTCGCTTCCAGGTGTGATTAATAGCGGAGATTTCACCTTCAAACCATTTGCCTTCGCTTGCCTGGCCACGTGCGCTGCTCTGGAGATGTCCTGGTAAGACGAGTTTGTGCAGGATCCAACAAGGGTGGCAGACAGTTTTAGCGGCCAGGAATTGTCCTTGGCTTCTTGTGCGATGGCGGACACAGGCCTTGCCAAGTCTGGAGTATGCGGACCCACAATGTGAGGTTCAAGGGTGTCAAGATTGATCTCGATGAGCTGGTCGAAGTATTTCTCGGGGTTGTTGGCAACCTCTGCATCGGCAGTAAGGTGGTCAATATACTTGTTGGCCAGGTCAGCCAGCTCCTCCCGCCCCGTCGCCTTGAGGTAAGAATTTGAGTGGTGATCGTACGGGAACAAAGAGCAAGTAGCGCCAATTTCGGCCCCCATGTTACAAATCGTGGCCTTTCCAGTGGCCGATATGGTCTCCGTGCCGTTGCCAAAGTACTCGATGATGGCTCCGGTTCCACCGCTGACGGTGAGAATCTCAGCTACTTTAAGTATGATGTCTTTAGCGGAGGTCCACCCGGACATTGTGCCGGTGAGTTTGACGCCAATTATTTTTGGATAGCGTAGGCCAAACGTAGAACCAACCATAACGTCAACCGCGTCAGCTCCTCCGACGCCGATCGCAACCATGGACATTCCGCCGGCATTAGGAGTGTGGGAGTCAGTGCCGATCATCATTCCGCCTGGGAACGCGTACTGTTCGAGCACGACTTGGTGAATTATTCCAGAGCCGGGCTTCCAGAATCCGATACCATACTTTGCGGAGACTGAGCGGAGGAAGTCATACACCTCCTTGTTGGTCTTTTCGGCTGCCAATAGGTCATTTGCGGCACCGACTTCGGCAAGAATCAGGTGATCACAGTGAACCGTGGTCGGTACTTGAACCGATGCCAGTCCAGCTGTCATGAACTGCAGGAGAGCCATTTGGGCCGTGGCATCCTGCATAGCCACTCTGTCGGGATAGAACTCCGCGTAGCTCCTGCCCCGGTCCAGTTGCTGGCCTTCGGGATCGGCCAAGTGATTGAAAAGAATCTTCTCTGTTAGCGTCAGGCCTCGTCCGAGCCTTTTCCTGCCGATTGAAATTCTTTCCTCAAGACGGGAGTATACGGATTCGACAAGTTCTCGGGGAGTTCCCGCTGTCACCTTTGCCACATTGCTCTCCTTGGTTTGGACTTGCTATAATACAAGTATAAGACAGGTTGGTCCTAGATACCTAAATATTGCCAGTGAACTTCGGTCGAAGATTATAGACGGCACGTACGGTGCCAATCAGGTCATACCGAGCGAGGCTGTGTTATCAACTCTCTTTGAGGCTTCACGCATCACGATACGCAAAGCTCTTGAAGTCTTGCGCCAGGAAGGTTATGTCGACTCCAGACAGGGGTTTGGATGGCTGGTTGTGTCACCGCCGCTCAGACAAAGTCTTGGCCGTTTCTCCACCATTGAGGATCAGATGGCGGAGATCGGGGTGCGTCCACGTCGTAAGGTCCTTGATTCTGAGATTTGCGAGCCTTTGCCCCAGATTTCCCAAGTGCTTGGTGAACAGGAAATGCTCAGGGTAAGAAGGATCAATCTGGCCGATGAGGTTCCGTTTGCGCGCGTGACAGTGTGGATTCCCTCTATTTTGGCAAAGGATTTCTCGCTCGGTGACTATGAGCGGAGTTCATTTTACGAGTTGCTGACCACAAGGCGTGTGATAAAGCGGCCTCTTTCAAGGGCTGTGCAGACGATAAGCGCGATTGCAATTTCCGACGAGGACGCGAGGCTGCTGGTGGTGCCAGCCGGTTCTCCCGCTCTCAGATGTTCGAGGACGACGTTCGATTCCGCAGGAGAGGCGATTCTATTTTCGGAGTATGTCTTTCCAGGCCACATGACCGAGTTTGTTATTGAACTGGTTGGCGGCGTGAGGTCAATGGCTCCTTCGGGGCTGCGCCTAGTGGATTGAAAGGTGCGAACGGGTCATTCGCTTTTGGGCCAGCGTGAAGCACCCGCTGGCTTAATGGCCTTGGACCTGGTTCGTTTCCATTCGTCCCTCCAGCCCTTGATCTCCGGACCGACCAGTTCCGGGGTTGATTCCTTTGCCGCAGCTGTGCGGGCTGTCCACCAGTCGGTTTCGAGCTCGTAGCTGAGCTGATCCACGGCTCTTTGAATTCTCTGGGTAAAGACCCTGATATTTTCGGATTCCCCGAGGTAGAGAGGAAAGCCGAAGTTGATCGCAGTTGGACCAGGCCTGAAAGTTCGGGAGTTCTTTCCCAAGGCGTCGTAAGTCCCCTTGATATAGACAGGTATCACGGGAACGTTGGCCTTCTTTGCGAGTTGAAAGATGGCTGCTTTGAATGTCTGTGCAAAACCGTCGGGGGTTCGGCCGCCTTCGGGAAAGATGATTAATGACCAGCCATCATTCAACAGCGACTCCGCAAGCTCGGCAGACCTTCTATTGACCCTGTTCCGCTCAATCGGTATCGCACCGGCCAGCCCAGACCAAAGTGCCGCCTTCCATGTGCGGTCGAAGAAGTAGTCGGCACCTGCACCGATCACCGTCTTGTGGCGGTACTTGATTGGAATGTGAGACGCTAGCAGAGGAGTGTCCAAATGCGAGGAGTGGTTGGCTGCAAATATTGCCGGTACCGGGGCGTCTTTAATCCTGTCCTCTCCGTAAACGGTTGGTGGGATCAGCGTCTTAATTAGAGGCCTGGTCACGCCGTCGACAAAAAGAGCCCTGAACATCCTTACCGGATATCTTCTTGACCAGTCGGTGTTGTAATCCGCTCCAAGTTTCGACTGCTTTGGGGTACGTGAAACCGTCGACGGCCAGTTCGGTGCCTTGAATGGGAATCCAGGTATCGAAGAGGAGATTACCTTTTTTAGTTTGTCAGGTTTGTAATCCAAAACGTTCCTTACTGCCGTTGAGGTTATTGGCTTGCACCTACGCTTTGACGTCCGCCATGAGCAGAGGAGGGGAGTGCAAATGGGTCAGCGTTGGATCCGGCCCCACAACGCTTTGCGCCATCTCAAGGGCATCCGACATAGTTGTGGCACTCATGAAACCCAAACGGTGAACGGTCTTTGGGTCCCCACCGAGGATAATGACCGCACCAAGGTGATCGAGTGCGTGAGCACCCCAGTACCACATATAGAAAGGATGGACCCCGTGGTATGCATGACCTGTTCGGTAGAGGTGGATGTACCAGGGGTCGGTTGCAAAAGCGTTCTCGTACTTGCTTTCTATTTCCAATGGATCGGTCGTATCGGCCAAGACATTGTCGAAGAAGTCAATGTAGCTGGGGTGGAATGTCGGATCAAACTCCCGGCGAGTCGGGTGGCTAAGGATCAGTACGCCACCTTGGCGCACCAGTGGAACTCCTCTGTACATGTTGAAGAAGTAGCCGAGTCCTAGACAGTACACAAGAATCGGATTCATGATGGAGTTCACATTGTAGGGCCCAATATACGGTAGGCCCATGGTTAGGATATCGGTTTGACCATGTACTTCCACCAGCTGCTGTTTGTAGACATTCTTGATTGTGATGTCGTGGACCGCCTCGACCTCCCCAGCCGTGACTCCGGTCAACTGGTATGGAGACCGGATCGAATGGAGCACCTTTCTACTCAACCAGGGGGGCGACTTCTCAAGTGCGGTGGAGGAAGCGACAAAGGCAGCCCGGTCTCTAATTTTCCATTCCCACTCGCGTTTCTGAAGGAAAGAGAATGAATCAGGAAATGTGTTGGTGTTGAGGGTGGTCTCAATTTGGAATATCTTGACCCCCGCGTCTTTGATCAGTCTTCCCATACGCCAGTTGGAGGAGTGCAATTGCGAGTTTTTACCGTCCATAAATGACTTCGAATGAACCATTGTCTTGACATTGTGGTGGTGTCGGAGACTCTTGTAAGAGGCCAATCCGGTGGCAACGCTCTTATGTCCACCATCCATAGAGACGAGATTCACATTTACATATACGAGAAGGTCTGAGGTTGCGGCCCTTTTGTTGATTTCGACATCCTCGCCTTTGTCAGTCAAACCCAGGTGTATCAGGTTCGACGGGTCCTCCGCATCGTGTTGAGTAAGTCTGCCCATCTTTGCGAAGGAGTCGTATACCCGGTCTCCGAGAATGTGTCTCAGTTCGGTCTCGGTCATCCGGCGATGAAGAGCAAGCGCAGCCACTAGGACGACGTCGTCCACACCCTTTGAAGCCGCCAGGTCTAGTACCTGCTCGATCACTAATTGACGCACGTCCGGCGATTGCATGGACGGCAGTGGAAGCGACAGATCGTCAAACGCAATTGTCAGTCGCATGTCCGGAAATAGCAGGCTTGATAGTGGACTGGAATCTCCTACTGGATTTTCGAGCGCATGGTTTATTGCGGTAAGCGGATCCTTAATGGGTGGTTGTGCCTCTGGTGGGTAAATCACACGAGACCCGGTTGGAAGTCTTTCCAAGCGGAAACCTTCGCCATGCCAAAAAAGCGTGGGCGGTGTGGATTTGTCTACTTCAAGAATGAATCCAGGCCGTGGGCTCATCTTTGCTGACTCCAACTTTCTCTATTTTGTGCTTTGCGCATGTCGAAGGCGATCTTTATCGATCCTCGTTTCCCAGCATTCAAGGCATGGTCAATCGCCATTTCATAATCGTCAAGGCGGTAAGTAGCGCTTAGAAGCTTGGACAGGCCGATACTTTGGGCTAATCGGGCGGCAAGTTCAAAGGTTGGTAGCTTCTTTCCGCCAAGATTCTCAATTCCATAGGCGTAGCTGCCCTTGATTGAAATTTCTTTCATCCAGAGTGGAGCCAAATCCACCTTAGACTCTTTTGGCATACCAATGAGGATAACATCTGCTCCTGGTGCTGCCACCTTAAGTGCCTGTTCGATACTTGAGGCCGAACCCACCGCGTCAAATACAATGCCAAATCCGTCTGAAGGTTTGTCCGGCGCAATCATTTGGGCACTTCGAATCGTTCTTGCCTGCCTGTAAAGATCAGATCCTGAACTGAGAGCCATGCCGCCGAACTGAATTGCCAACTCCTTTTGGTGCTGGTATTTGGCCGTGGACACAATCGCTGCGTTTGGATGCAATGCCCTCAGCGCAGCTATAGTCAAGAGTCCAAGAGTTCCGGATCCAATCACTGCTACTTGAGTGTTTAGGTCAGTACCAATTGACATTGCCGCATGTACTGCACAGGCAAATGGTTCCAAAAGAACGGCGTCTTCGTCGCTAAGGGTTTCGGGAATGTCAAAGAGCTGTGAACGATGAGCAACGAGTTCCTGCGACCACCCGCCAGAGGTCTCTTCACAGAAGCCGGTTTGAAGTCCAGTAGCAACGGAGCCTACGTGCAATAACTGGCATCGTTGTGGCTGCCCTGCTTCACAAAATCGGCATTTTGGGTTGGTACCCCGTGGTTCGCATGTCAAAGAGGGGATAAGCACCGCCCGCTTGAGTGAGCCATCTTTAGCCTCATAGTCGCCCACAACTTCATGGCCCATGACGAATGGGAATGAAACGAAGTCTTCCAGGTATCTCGAGGAGCTGGAGGTAATTGTAGCGAGGTCAGATCCGCAGATTCCTGACAGTCTTGGATAGAACCGGATCCAGTCTTTGCCAGGTAGTTCCGGCGGCTCAATTTCCACCAAACGGAGCGGAGACATAGTGACCTTCGGTCTGGTGACAAAGCCGATGAGCTTTGTGGCAGCAAACCTGGCCACATTTCTTTCGTATACGAGTGCTTTCACATCGATCTCCCGATCGGCAGGTAGATGGGTGGGAGTCCCTGTGCCTTGCCCCACTGTTCGATGTGCCAGCCTCGTTTCCGCGCGATGGCGGCCAGTTTTGGCTCCGGGTTGACGCACACGGGATAACCGACTGCTTCCAACATCGGAAGGTCGGATGTCGAATCTGCGTATGCGATTGATTCCGAAAGCTCCAAAGAGTGTTCAAAGGCATATTTGGCAAGAATCGATGCGCGCGCTTCTCCCGTTGGCGGAATGGAAAGAGACCTGCCTTTATATAGACCGTTGTCTCCGACTTCCAGTTCGGCACAAATTATATCGTCGAACAAGGGCTTCAGCGGTTCGAGAACAAAATCGAGTGCTCCCGTGATGAGAAGTGTTCTGTGTCCAAGGTTCCTGTGCCGCCTTACCCTTTCAATCGCAGCTGGGAACGACTTCTTCAAGAGATATGCATTGAAGAACTCCTGGCTATCCTTTTCGAGTCTCTGCGGTCTGGCGCCCTCGTATTTCCTGTAAAAAGAACGAAGAAAGTCGCCTCTGTCTTTGCGGTCAAGTGCAAGAAGGGATGGGCCCTGAAGTGCAAGATTCATGGCGAAGAGCGCCTTTTGGAACTTAGGTAACCTCCGGGTCGCAAGCCAGGCGTAAGTGTCAACTACGTTTGAGGAGATGATCGTGTTCTCGAGGTCAAAGATAGCAAGATGCCTGTCGGGTGACAGTATCAGATTGAGATTGCGATTCATGCGGGATTTGAGGGGACGCTTTGTCGGAGTGGTTTTCACTCTGGCGTGTTCGACCACCGACGGCAGGTGGACTTCGCGAATGAAGCTTTCCCAGTGAATGAGAGCCGGGTCGAAACTAAACCGGGCTTTGTCTTCGGCGGACAGGGAGTCATAAAGGCTGATGAGGTTGTCGATCCTGAAGATCGCATCGGTCTCGGCGTATGTACCGTAAAGTTCCACGTAGCCGAGGGCGCTGTCAACCGCCTGGCGCTTCTTCTCTATATCTACAATGAACTCCGCTTGATTTCCACGGATTGGCAGCATGCCAGTTGCCTGTTCGAGCGCTTGAAGAAATTTAGAAGTCTTCTCCAATTGCGACTGGACACGGCCTCTTCCAGGAAATGACCAGTCGGGAATCATGATCGGCTGGCCGTCAGCATCGTATAGGGGATGCTCCTGGAACCAGGTTCTCACATGGTTGACAAGCGTCGCGTATTTGAGAGGATTCCTCGATCCCGAGGCAACTTGAAATATCTCTGGCGCAGAATCACGCGGCCCTTGGGCCGCAACCGCAACTATGGCCGCGGCAACCATGTCTACCGGTATGACGTCGATCACCCCCTCGGGAACCCCTGGGAATTCTTTGAGAAGGCCTCGCGCGTAGGAGATGATAATCGGTTCCGCCATGCGGAAACCCCTGATCCAACCTGGCCGTGGCTCAAGCATCGCCGACTCTATTATTGACGGTCTGACGATGGTGATCGGGATTTCGTCCTGTTTCTCCAGAAGTGCCTTCTCGCCAAGGGCTTTGGTGTAGGCATATGCGTCCGGCCAGCCTACAGAAGTGGCACGGGCAATTCCCGCCCGAACCATCTCATCGTGGATCCACTGGGTGCGGAGCTTTTCTTGTTTGGCCACAAGCACCGGAACACCCGCTGCCCCCAGTTCGTTTGCCGCCTTCCTGCGGAACTGTTCCAAAATCTTTGGGTCCCTGCTCCTAAGGTCGATATCCGCCCGGGCCCCTCTTGCTGCCGTTACCTCAGAGCGCCAGTCCAGTTCAATGGAAAAAGGTGTTTCACTCAACGGAAGTTCGGGTGAAAGCCCCCGTCTTCGACCTGCAACGTAAGCGGTGGAAATGGCAATGAGGTGTACCGGCTTGGTGACCCCAAAATCCTTTCTTGCTGCAATTACCGCCTCGGCCACCCTGCGAGGGCCACAGAGGTTGACCTCAACCGCCTGGTCGAGAGGAGAATCGAAGCTGACCGACGCAGCAGAGTGGATGACGACGTCACACTGTGAGAGCAGTTTGCGGTCGTGATTGCCAAGGTTGAGTCCGTCGGAAATGACGTCGCCGTTGACCGGATGAATTCTGGAGGCAATCTCGTCGTCAAACCTGTCGCCGAAGGTATTGCGGAGAAGGTCGAAGCAGTCGTTTTTGAGGATCTCTTTTTGAATGCGTTGGGCAGCTGTGCTTGTTTTACCCGGCCGGGTCAATAGGAACAGCTGACAACCCGGGATAGTCCGTAGGAGCTTCTCAACAAGTGCAGTCCCGAGGAACCCCGTGGATCCTGTGATGAAGATTGCCTTGCCGGAAAGTCTATCGACGATCAAAATTTCTCCTTGAAGTGCATTCGTTTGTGACGGTACACGCTCATCTCAGCTGCGCTTGCGAAATTCCCACACAATGGTAGCAATTTATTTTTTTCTCGACTGCTTTGGCGGCGTATAGCGACGGGAAGCAGTTGGAGGTTTACGTACCGTGGAATTTACATCCATGGCGGATCGTGCGTAGCGGCTTCTTGCCGTGGTTGTGCCCTTAGGTAAACGGGCTCCCCTTTTAAATGAGACGTACCCTGCCCAAACGACGAGGGGAAATGCGAGCAGCAAGTGGGTTGACCATGGACCGAATACTGCCGCCGCTGCCATTTCTAGACCTGCAGCGATCCTTATGCCAGTAAGGATCAATCCTATTCCCAGGAGAATTGCCAGCGATCCTACGGCCCACTGGATCAATGGAGAAAGTGATCCCTTTGGCACGGGGTCACCGATATGGGGTACCATCAGCACAGCCAGGGCAATCAACCCGTAGACGCCGACCACGATCCCATAGAGTTTTTCTTTTTGTGATAGGCGAGTCATTGGCCACATAGTTTAGGACAAAAATGGAAAACCTCGCTGAAATGAGATGATTTGAGAGAGATGATTTGTTAATTCGCAGCCGGCGGGAGGCAGAACGACTTGGAGGTGTTTCTAGCCCAGAGGGTTCGCATTGAAAGCGTTCGTTTCTTTGTGTTCTACGGATTTGGTGCTGTCATCGGGTGAGGACCCTGGGAATTGGCCTACGGTGACGGCGATTCCGCTCGATCGATCGTTGCTTAATTGGAAGCTATCGTCAGTTTGTGAAATGTGACACAAGGGTATAGGGTCGGTCAAGTAGGGAAGGGTGACGCCAGAAGTGGAGGACGTGCAATTTGTTGTGAAGTCAAATTTGACAATGCCAACTTAAGGGCGGGAACATATTCAATGGGTGTGGGGAAAAATTTCGTACTGCAAGTTAGGGATTACTTTGAGCAGCGCTAATGTGTAAGAACGTCGGGCGCTTAGCTCAGTTGGTTAGAGCGCAGCCTTCACACGGCTGAGGTCGGAGGTTCGAGTCCTCTAGCGCCCACTTGGACTGGGAACCGCGGAATTATTGGTGGGTTTTGAGGTTGACCGATCTCAACCAAACGGATTCCGTTCCTGAGCCGTGGGAGGATCGGCATTGGGATCTTGTTCAAGCGGTGGACCATTATCAATTTATCAGATTCGCCAAATCGATTGCCATTTCTACGAACGCCGGCTCTTGACTGCGACACGGTCATTGGGTGGTGGAGGAGTTTAGGTATGAGATCCGGATCGTTTTTGGAAACTAAGTAATCAAAGGCGAGAGCGGGCACTTGGTTTGGTTGTTAACGGGGGGAAATTGGATTCAGGTGATTTCATTAAATAAGGTCAGCAAAAAGAACCGCGGAAAGCCAAAGCCAAACTCCGCAGTCAGTTTGGGTGGCGGTGTTGACGAAGAGTTTCATGGGACCGTACTTAGTTCACGCAGCATGGCATTGTCAAGCCCCAAGGAGTTTTTTCGCCACTATACGGTGGTTTTTGCTCTCATCGTCACCATTATCGTCTTTGGGATATTGAGGCCGAAAACCTTTTTGGCTCTCAGTGATATAAAGACGATCCTCACTGGCCAGGCGGCCCTGTTTGCGCTAGCGCTGACGCTAACCGTGGCGCTCGGCGCGGGCGAGATTGATCTGTCTGTGGGGGGTGTCCTTGGTTTCAGTAGCGTTCTCATCGCCTATTTGTCGGCAGTCAAGGGCCTGTCGGTGGAGCTCTCGCTGCTGATTTCTTTTGTTGTTATTTTGGCCGTCGCAGCCGTAAACAGCTATTTGATTGTCAAGATCCAGGTCAACGGTCTGATCACCACACTTGCGATGGGCACGATTTTGGACGGCCTGTCTCAAGCGGTATCTAACTCTTCGACGATTGGGAACATCCCCTCTCGGATTTTGAAAATTATGCAGGGCAGGTTTTTGGGCATCGGGCTTCCATTCTGGTATGCCGTGATTGTTGGGATTGTGATTTGGTATGTTTTGCACCATATGCAGAGCGGCAGATTTCTATATTTCACTGGAGAGGGTAGGGAAGCGGCACGCCTGGCTGGCATCAGGGTTGACAGAATTCGTACCACATCTCTTTTCGTATCAGCCATAGGGGCCTGGTTCGCGGGTTTCATACTGGTTGGTCAAACGGGCGCAGCACAGGCGGGGACCGGAGATCCATATCTGCTTCCCGCTTATGCGGCCACGTTCCTCGGCGCAGCGACAATCAAGCCTGGTCGTTTTAATCCGCTGGGAACTTTTGTCGCAGTTCTTCTACTTGCTGTCGGTACAACTGGACTTCAGCTGTTTGGGTTAACCGACTGGGTGACCAACGTTTTTGACGGCGCCATACTTATTGTCGCTATTGGTCTTGCGACCCTGGTGGGACGATAGATGACCGGATTGTTTTGTGGAAACATGGAGATTTACCTGGGTGCCGGGTTTCTATTTTGAATGATGAAGTTTGAGGATTAGGGGGAGGCTGGCGTGACAAAGTTGGCACTCGCAGTTGAAGACGTCACCAAGACATTTGGAGGTACGGCCGCGCTAAATAACGTTTCATTGAGGGTTGAGGCTGGCGAAGTCCATGCTCTCTTGGGGCACAATGGTTCAGGCAAGTCGACACTTATAAAGGTTATTGCCGGATACCACAGGCCTGATAGCGGCACGATCGAAGTGAACGGACATGCAGTTCGCTATCCGACGAGTGCACTCTCGCTGAAGGACTTTGGCGTCAGTTTCATGCATCAGGACATAGGTTTGGTGCCAACGCTGTCGATTCTGGAAAACCTGAGGGTTGGTCGACTCCAAACCGGCGCCATGAGGCACATTCGATGGAGCAATGAGCGCAAGACGGTGAGTAGGCTTCTCTCTTCCTTTGGGTTTGATCTCAGTCCGGATACGCCGGTTTCCCGTCTGTCAGCATCGGAGCGCTCGGTAATTGGGGTGGTACGCGCATTTCAGGACGTGTCTACCGGAGATTCGTCAAGTGACCGAGGGCTTGTGATCCTGGACGAGCCCACGGCCGCCCTACCCGAGGAAGAGAAAAGACGATTATTTGGAGTAATAAAGCAGGTCGCCGCCCGTGGTATTGGAGTTCTTCTGGTTACTCATCACCTGGAAGAGCCGCTACAGTTTGCCGATCGAGTCTCGGTATTGCGCGATGGTAGGTTGGTGGCTTCGGACGATATTTCGACTCACAACTATGAATCACTCGCAGAATTGGTTGTCGGAGGCAGCGTTGAGAAGAGCGTGAAAGTTTCGGGAAGGAATTTGGCTGAACATGAGGAGATCATCAACGTCAACGATTTGTCTGGCTTGGTGCTGGATGGCGTTTCTTTCTCGGTGCGACGCGGTGAAATTCTTGGTCTAACTGGTTTAATGGGTGCGGGCCATGAGGAGTTGCCGTTTCTTCTTTATGGAGCTCAGAGACCCTGTGGCGGCTCGGTTTCTGTAGGGGGGAAACGCTTCTTTCCAGACCCGGTCAGAGCGCGGCGGCAGGGTTTAGCGTTCATTTCGGGCGACCGGATACGTGCAGGTGGGGTCCTTTCGGCGTCGATTGCCGAAAATGTGACACTGCCGGTGCTTGAAAGCGCAGTGGGAAAACTTCGCTGGCTCCGTTCGCGGCAGGAGGATTCCATCGTGCAATCTGTGCTTAAAGAGTTCAGAATTAAACTGGCATCGCCACATTTGCCATTTTCAACACTCAGCGGCGGTAGCCAACAGAAGGCTTTGATTGGCAGATGGGTTGGCAGCAGTCCCCAGATTCTCCTGTTACAGGAGCCAACTGCGGGCGTTGATATTGGTGCGAGCCAGGATATCATTGCGATTTTGCGGGAATTTGCCACTAAAGGTGGAACGGTGATTTTCTCATCGGAGCAGTACGAGGATGTGGCGAGTTTGAGCGATCGGGTACTGGTATTCCGGGGGGGAAAGATCGTGGCTTCTCTGAGTGGAGCAGAGGTTACTACTGAGAACATAGTTTCAAGCAGTTACGGGAAGTTCCAGACGGCGGGAACCTGAGCCTGAGTTGAAGACTTGTCCTAGGATTTTTGGGTGTTTTCCAGCCACAAGGAGTCAGCCGGAGTTGTTTGCGACAATCTCTTCCCGTCGAGACATTTGTGCCTGGATTGACGCCAGCTTTGAAACTCCGTGTCACTTTTTGTCTTGACTGCTGGCAACAGCTTTTAGGTACGGACTTATGAACGCCTGCTGTCAAAACGTAAGCACCTGAATTGAGCGTTTCAGAGATTGCCCCACGGTCTCGATGCCTCGTGGATGTGCACGTGCGGCGGTCCAGGTTGCGTAGGTTGAATCAGCCGAGCCTTCATTTTACGTTGGGCTTTATGCAGTGGTTTGGGTTGCCCTTATTTTGCCTCTCCCAGTTTGGTTACTATGGTGCTTTGGAGTTACTCTTGTTTTGCGGATTGTGGGTTAAAAAGGGGGGCATGAAGGGATAATTTGGGGCAAGGGCACATCGCATTACTTGTCTGTAGCTGGAATCGGATGATTATTGGCTCCAAATGGGCGAGGTGTTCTCAAAATTTGTTTTATAACGTGCCAGGGGAGACCGGGTTTTACGGTCGGGCATGTGACTCGTTTTCAAAAGGGCGTATCTGGCCCGTCCATCATCAACATGAACTGAGGAGAGGACAAATCCAGATACGGCCTAAATAAATTCCATTATCAAAGGATGGGGGAAATGAAATTTTATCGTACTAGATCGTTTGCATTGGCGGGCAGTCTCGCAGTGCTGTCTCTCTTGGCGGCGGCATGTGGAAACTCAAGCAGTGGGTCTTCCACCACTACAACCCCAGCTACAGCGAGCAGCGGTGCTAACACGACTGCAGCGGCAAAGGCAGACGCAGTCGCTCAGGCGAAGGCTGAAATCGCGAAATACACTGCGATGCCAACCTTCAAGGCTCCCGGGCCGGCAATTGATGCTTCCAAGCTAAAGGGAAAGACCATTCTCGTTGTCGACCATGACACAGTTGCCAATGCGTTGGTTGAAATCACCAAGGGTATCCAGGCGGCAGGCCAGCTTCTCGGGATTACTGTGGACACGTTCAATGGCCAGAGCACGGTTAGCACCATTGAACAGGGTATTCAACAAGGCATAAACCAGAAGGTTGGCGCCATCATCTTGGTTGGTGTGGCCACGTCGTTGGTGCCGTCATCGGTAGCCGCCGCAAATGCTGCCAAGATTCCTGTGATCGGAGTTATTACCGGGCAGCCGGATGTTTCGGCACCGGGCCAGGGATTTGGACAAGGACTTTACGGTGCATCAGGTCCCTCTTATCAGGAATTGGGCAAGCTTGTAGCAGATACTGCCATTGTGAACTCAAAGGGAGCTGCCGTCAATGCGGCGGTGATCACCTTTGACAATCCGATCGGCCCGGCCGTAATAACGGGCATCAAATCGGTATTTTCTGGTTGTTCGAGCTGCAAAATAATAACCACTCAGGACATTGAGCCTCAGTATTGGCCAACTAAGACCCCGGGAGCCGTATCCTCGCTGATACTGGCCAATCCAAGTATGAATTACATTTTCCCGGTGGCTGACACTATCGGCATTTTCGCTTCCGCCGGTGTCAGTCAGGCCGGAGCAAGTGGGAAAGTATTCGTGGTGTCTGATGATGGTTCCAGCGCCGGAACTCTGGGGCTTGTTCAAAAGGGCCCGATCTTCACGGCTGATCCTGGTTACTCGGCCCCATGGGCCGGTTGGGAGGCCATGGATCAGGCACTCCGCGCTATGAGCGGAATGCAGCCGGGTAATCCACTGGTACCAATCATGTACCTGAACAAGTCGAATCTTGCCGGAATCAATCTGACGGATCTGACAAATGTCTTCGGAAATGCCTATGAGGCAGGATACAAACAGCTTTGGGGCTTAGGGTAATACTTTTTTGAGATGCTTAGCTATGACAGCGCTGACTTTGCGTCGGCGCTGTCTAGTTTGCCCACAGCAGTCCAAAGATAAGGCCTCGCGAATGATCGGGTTCATATAGATACTGGTTATTCTGCCGTGACAGGCGAGAGTCCCAGGCCCGGAATCGCTGTAATGCAGATGAGGGGATCGAAAAAGAAGTCACAACGAATGGATTACTCTGGATTGCCTGTGGTTTATGCAGGATGGGATGTCAAATCGACTGTCCGCACTTTGCAGGTGTGACTAAGACTGGGAAATGTATGAGCAGTTGAAGTGATCGGCACAGTCAAGCGGTAACAGGTTCTTCCCCGATACGGTTCTTGGTCCGCATCCCAGTGTTGTACGTTGTGAGTTTACTTTGCGTTGAACAAGCTGTTCAAGGTCATGCTTGTGCCTGCCAATTTAAAAATCAGGTACTGCTTAGTGGTTGTGAGGCTTTCGTAGGCCATTCCTTTTGGAAGTGTTGGAATGGTCACGGGAACTGGGGCAACACTGCTGAACACCGATGACGCAGGTGCTGTTCGTCCCAGTGCATTGACAGTTTCCGGAGTGAGAAAGAGCTGGCCGTTCTTCAACTGGATCTTGGAGATGACCACCAGAGGGATCTGCTTGCCCTGGTAGGTAATTTGGTTGCTTGTTCCGATTTCGTTGTTCCCGACATAAAAGATGGATGCACCATTGTTTGATCCGCTCTGGAGCGTGTGCGTGAGATCGGAATAAGCAAGTGACATGGTTCCGTTGACCTGACGCACCTTTGTTTTGGCGAGGGGCGCACTGCTCCCTGGGCCTGCCCCGGTAAAACCGGCAAGACGCAATTTGAGTGTTGTGTTGGCGAATCCGCCGATCCGTGATCGCGCCGCAGAAATGACGGCAACATCCTGGGAGCCGAACAGTTCGCTCACCGGGTTGCTGGGAACTAGCGAAACTTTAACTGGCGAATTGAAGCAGAATCCGTTAGGCGATGTCGTCGCGCCTAAGCATGTGTCGGCTTTGATCAGTTTGTCTGCAAGCTCGCTTTGAGAGGACCTGTTCCTGATGAAGCCGAATCCTCCAATCAACAGGCCGACGACCACGCCTATGGCGACAGCTTTCAGTGCGAAAACAAGTCCGGCTCTCCTTTGGGAGGTCTCTTCTGAGGCGCCTGTCTCAGCCCCGTCGGGTTCTTGGTAGGTTATGGAGTCACTCCCGATGTCCGAGTCGTGTATTTCAGTCGCGGTCGTCTGCTCCTCCCGACCGCCACTTTCCGTGTCATCTTGAGTATTGTCGTCGTAATTATCGTGCTGCAAATCTTGACTACCTTTGGAAATAGTGGTCTTGTCTACCGTAGTTGTATTCTGTGACTATATCGACCATAGACTAATTGCGCGGCGAGCTTTGGGTGAGTTGCGGTTCGAATCTGTAGCATGATGGGTGTGGGAAGCATGGAATGTCAAAGTCACAATATCCGCCTAGGCGGCAGGGATTGCTGATGACGACTCACTCGGAGGAGCTTGAGAGAAGTCAAGAACCCCTTGGCGGTGCCGTGTTGCGATTGCTGGACGAACCTGGCCCACCAGACTCCGAACTGGCATCGATGGGAAAGCGTGAGCGAAATAAGCTTCATACTCTTCGGGCTATCTATCAATCGGCACTGTTCCTTTTTGACAAGCAGGGTTTTGACAATACCAAGGTGGAAGAGATTGCGCTTGCTGCTGGGGTAACCCAAAGGACGTTGTTCAATTACTTTCCTACCAAAGAGTCGATTGTCTCTTTCCCACTTGGTTATTTGGGCCGATCGCTTAGTTCAAGAGTACGAACCGCGGATGTTTCACTGAATCCCCTCGACGCACTTGCCGACGGTATCATCCAACTCTTTGACGAAGTATCGCGTACGCCGAGTTTTTCGAACGTTCTTCGCCTTGGCTACAAAGTGGTCAATACTACTCCGAGTCTTGGCGAACTTAATCTGGCACGTCGCTCTCAGTTGTACCTGGTAGCTTGGAAAGCACTTTTAGAGCGTGGGGTCGACCCGGATGATCAGTCTCTCAGGGCGGCGTCAGCGGGTGTCGTCGCTTGCTCACTTGCCAGCATGTTCTCTTGGCTTGAAGCCGATATGCGGTTTTCGCTTGTCGATCTCACGAAGTCTGCATTTTTGATTATGTCGCAGGATTTGTTTTCCTGAATCGTAACTCAGCGTGTCCCGAGGTTGGAATACCTAGCGATAATTAGCCCAAGGCCGCGCCGATTCGGAGTAGTATCTCCTCGAGTATCTCGGGTCGAGTTGCGAAATTCAGTCTTGCCCACCCATTCCCAGGTTTGCCGAAGTCGGGTCCGGGGCTAAGCGCTATGCGGGCCTTATTTAGGAGAAACTCCTGTGGAGATTCGGATGCCTTAGTGTCCCGAAAATCGAGCCATGCCAAATATGTTCCCTGGGGTCGGTTGTATTTCAGTCCAAAGCCGTTATTGTCCACAAACTGGGTAAGTACGTCGCGGTTTGATTTCAGTGTAGAAAGCGTTGATTTCAACCAGCTGTCGCCCTTCTGCCATGCTGCGGTTGCGGCAAGCATCGCGAGACTGGAAATGGATCCTCTTACGTGGGGATCAAAGAACTCGTAGCGGCTTTTGAGATCTTGTGATCCAAAATGCACCACGCTACAACGCAAGCCAGCGATGTTGAAAGATTTGGTAGCTGAGGTCATGGTAATGACGTTTGAAGCGAATTCTGGGGAAATCGAGGCGAAAGGTATGTGGTAATTGGGCTCGAAGACGATGTCGCAATGGATTTCATCGGCCACCACCAATACATTGTTGCGGGAACAAATCTCTGCAACTTTTACCAGCTCTGTCTGAGTGAACACCCTCCCGGTGGGATTATGGGGCGAACATAGCAGCAACAGCGTGGTGTCGGGCTCGCTAGCCAAAGTCTCCAGTTCGGTGAAGTTCATTTCCCATGTGCCTTCGGTCTGCAGCAGTGGGTTTTCTCGCAACCTGCGCCCAGTATCCAGGACGGACTGCAAAAACGGCGGATAGATTGGCGTCTGGACAGATCGGAA
>JAJYDM010000123.1 GCA_021777475.1 Actinomycetes bacterium
CACATACGCTAGAAACAAACAATCATGAAAATACACCATTCAAGAACGCTCGTGAAACCAATTGAATAACTGACCGCCGAAGGAGTATGACTCTCATGCAGCGTTGAAGACCCTCAGGTTTTTCTGCATTCTTCAATGAAATTCCGCTGTTCATTAGCTTTGGTCATGTTTAGATAAGTCCAAATGGGTATGGCTGTATAGCCACAAGGAGTCCTAAAGAAAAACCTTTACCGCATTTCACTGTCAACGCAAAATCGCTAAAAAGCTTCATAGCGTGCGGTAATCGTTGCATCCACGTTCATCTCCCAAAAGCTGACCCATTGGTATAATTCGCTCGCGAAATTGTTTTACGACTAATAACGAAATCAGATATAGGAGAATTCTTAGATCAGAGTCCAGCAGAATTTTTTTGCCTGATTCAAAGCAAATCCTTGTTTGCTTCGGAAGAGATACCTGGCCTGCCCGTTTACCTAAAAGATGCGGGGTGAAAGCGGACCTCGGCAAATTCTCAAGGCCGAGGAGGTCGACACGACGCCCAGTTACAATCTTCCTCTCCTGCCAATAAGTTATATGCATAGCCGGACTCAGGCTGGGTGCGGAACGAATAAATTCTGAGAAGACTGAACGGAACGCCTCTTGGGAAAGTGGAAAAGGTCAATTACATCCAAGTCGATCTCAGTTTCGATCTCCATGCCCAGCGGAACCACTCCCCGGGCACACTGGAAGCTGATCTCTCCCCGTTCTCATTGCGACAGCACTCTTGCCCATCTTTCAGTGACGGCCAGCCCACAATCGCCAATTTTCATTCAGTCCGGATCGCAAACTCCTCGCCATGACCGATACGCCACCGAATAAACAGCCTCGACCGTTGCGGACGAAGCTGCGCTCTGATCCGGTTTGGAGACGAATCGCAAAGCTCGGTATTCCATCTCTTGGTAGCGTGCTTTTGTCGCCGATTTACGCGGCTACCGACTCCGCAATGATGGGCCATGTCGGAAAGATTCCGCTGGCGGCTTTAGCTCTGGCAATGGGATTTCTGAACTTCTGGGTACTACCCTTCACTTCGATTGGGTTTGCTATCACTTCGCGTGCTGCCTCTTTGACGGGCAAAGGGGACGCATCTGCCCGTGACAACCTCGGTATGTCGTCAGCTGCGGCAATGGGTCTGCTGGGACTTGGGTTAGGGACCCTCTTCGCGGTGACAGCCCCAGAAGTGTCCCGCCTGCTGACCCATTCAGGACCGGTGGCACGCTCCACCACAGAGTATCTCCGGCTGGCGGCGATCGGCATCCCCGCACTTTTCATATACCAGGCAGGCAGCATGTTTCTGACCGGAATCGGTCGCACCGGCCGAGTTCTCGCGATCACCGCATTCAACGTGGGATTGAACATTCTTCTTGAAGCCGTCTTAGTCTTCTGGGCGCACATGTCGGTGGCGGGTTCGGCAATAGGCACCGACGCCGCCGAGATTGCGGGAGCCGCAGTCATAATCTTGACGCTTCGCTATCGGGGTGCCTTTTCGAAGTTAGGAGCGCGCGTCATCGATTTCTTCAAAGAGTTTCTCCCTGCAGGAGCAGCTCTAGCGGTGCGGACATTCGCTCTAGTCGGCGCTCTCTCCGGATCAGTTTTCGTAGCCTCCCAAGGCACGCCTGAGGTATTGGACTCCTTCCAGGTAGGACAACAGATTTGGCTCGTGTTTGGACTTTCATTTGATGCCATCGCAGTACCGGCCCAGGTGCTGGTTGGAGAATGGCTGGCGAAAGACCAGTTGCGGAGCATGAGACACTGGACTTCACGCCTCCTCAATATCGGTTGGATCGGAGGGGTTGGCCTGGGAATTATTGTCGTTCTCACCCGGGGGCCGCTGGTGGCAGTGTTCACGAACATTCCCTCAATTTCGGGCCCCGCTCGAGAATCGGTGATTTTTGCCGGTCTGGCAATGCCTGTCACGGCTGTCAGCTTTGTGATAGACGGCCTCATAGGAGGGTTTCAGCATTTCCATTTGCTTCGTACGATCATGCTGATTTCATTGGTGACGACTGCCGCGTTTACCCTGGTCTTGCTCGCAGTCCTGGATCCGCAATTAAGCGTGATCGACGTGTGGGTCATCTTTGGCGTTTGGCTGGTCGTGCGAGCCTTTGCCTCACTGGTAGCGTGGAAAAAGCTCTTGCATAGCCACGCCTGAACGGCTCCCCCAGGGCGGCACATGCGAGGTCCCAGCAAAGGCGTATACCACCCTATAGATAGTTTGGCCCTTGTTATGCGATTATGCGATGAGGCTGGATACTAAGGTAGAGATCAGTGTCTCAACTAGGAGGTCCAGTAATTGATCGCCGGTATTGCGACTTAAGATGACGGTACCAGCGCTTCCGGGAAATGATGTGCACCAAGTGTTGTACGGGATTGAGTGACATCTCAGAGAAACTGAGAACTTGGCTCAACGAGTCCGGGCACAGTGGCAATCCACGTGGACAATTGCATTGTTGGAGCATTCAATTCTTCTGTAATAGGTGAGCGCTGAATGATCTGATTCCAATCGGTGCTTTTAGATGTGACGGGGTGTCGCCTGTACAATCATGGTTAACCGCAAGTGCTTCGCCGACGGAGGTGAAGACGGTGAATAGAACACCTGCCCTGCTTTTTGGGATGCTCGGATTGGCCGCCGTGGCGGGAGCTTGCGGCTCGGAAACCTCAGATACCACTCCTGCAACAACTATGGCTGTTCAGCCAACGACAACTCTTCCGCCCACAAACACCACACATGTCAATGCAACGGCCACTGTCCGGGTTTGGTTTCTCGACCATAATCGCGCCGTTACCGGCGAGGAGCCGTTATACCGATCCGTTGATCGAACCGTCAAACCTCCCGCAGTCGCCGCCGGCGCTCTGGACGCCCTATTTGCGGGCCCGACGGCCGCGGAGCGGGCAAATGGCCTGGAACTTATCCTCTCCGGCGCCACAGGATACTCGAATCTCAACATCGACCACGGTATCGCCTCTGTCCGGCTTGAAGGAGGCTGTTCCAGCGGGGGGTCTACAATGACCATCGCAGGCGAGATCTTTCCAATCCTGAGACAATTCGCGTCAGTCAATTATGTGAAGATATACGCTCCGGATGGAACCACGGAAACTCCGACCGGATCCAGCGACTCGATCCCTGCGTGTCTCGAACCGTAGCAGGCGCACAACACCTGGGAGTTGTTCCAGCTCTTTTTAACTTCGTTTCCACAAATAGGCCTGGGGATTTCGAAAACCGGCAACTCACTCCACTAATTTCCAAAGACAGGCTAAGGCTGGTGAAAGGTGCAGCTCCTTTACAGAGGCAGACATGGGTGTAAAGAGAGTGTCAGCGCACCCACACAAACCCATGACGGACACCGCAACATTTGCAAGACTGCCGTGCTGGCCGCACTTTGGCCCCGCTATTCAGCGGTGTCTCGCAACCATTTTCTGATTGACTCGGAATGCTCGCCAATGATGGGCGGCGCGCTGTGATTTTCTCTGCCACGATCGAATTGCAGTGGATTTCCTGGCAATCTGATTTTCCCAAGAGTCGAATGGAGCGTTTCAATAATCATCTTCTCGGCGATGACCTGAGGATCCTGATACACCTTGTCCAGACTCCTAACCTCTCCGACGGGGACACCGATCGACGAAATCCTCTTTATCCAGTCCTCCACAGGCGCATCGGAAAACGACTCCTCGATCAGGGTCGCCAACAACCTTCGATTGACTACCCTGTCGGGATTGGTTGCAAATCTTTCGTCATCGGGATCCAACCCGACAAGATCAGCAAATTTGCGCCACAATGAATCGTTGCCCACAGCAATCTGAATGAATCCGTCTTTGCAGCGGAAACTCCCGTAAGGAGCCACGGTGGGATGGAGGTTGCCCTCGGTAACTGGAACCTCATTGGCGACAAGCCATCGTGTCCCCTGGTAGGTATGAACCGCAATGGCGCTCGCCAGAAGAGACGTTGCCACAACCTGGCCTATTCCGGTTTTTTCCCTTTCAAATAAAGCGGAGACTATCCCGAGGGCACCAAAAATACCGGTAAGAATGTCCGCAATAGGCACTCCCACCTTGGTTGGCGTGTCTTTATCCGGACCGGTGAAACTCATCAAGCCAGATTCGCCTTGGACAATTTGATCGTAGCCGGGTCGGTCCTTTTGAGTGCCGATGTGCCCGAATCCGGTGATTGAGAGAATTACCAGTCTTGGATTGATTTCCAGCATCTCGCCATGACCTATTCCCAATCGCTCAAGAACTCCAAGCCGGAAGTTCTCGATCAAGACGTCTGCCTTCCTTATGAGAGACCTCAAGACAGCCATATCGCTAGAATCCGTGAAATCAAGGACAATGGATTCCT
>JAJYDM010000124.1 GCA_021777475.1 Actinomycetes bacterium
CTACTGGCTCGTGGCGTCTGATGGCGGTATCTTCTCCTTCGGCGACGCGACGTTCTACGGTTCCATGGGAGGAAAGTCGCTGGCAAAGCCAGTCGTTGGAATTGCGAACACAACGGTTTAGGGGAGTTTCTTCCGGCTAATTTCAACAACGGGAGATTGGGAACTATCTGCAGGCGGCAATATTTAACCGCCGGATGGCGTGGGGTTCTCTCCTTGCCAGAGCTCTGGTGTAGAGACCGAAACCTGACAAAGACCTCGGGTCTGGGTTCTTTGAACCTGCTGAAGCCGCCAACCATCTGCTCATCCATGACACAGACATGCTCATGGAAGGCGGTGATATCTGGGCGATCGAGCGATAGACCAAAGTATACAAACAGATTGGTCGCCACGTCCGCCATCAGGTCTCCCCGTCGCCGGCTCCCAAAAAATTGATCACTTGGACCAGTTGATGGGGACCCGCCAGGTTCCCTCTGCGGCAGGAGCACGCTTCTTCGAAAGCTCCAGAAACAGAGGTCAGCGGAGTGCATTTGTCTTCAGTTGGACAACTCTTTGATCAGGTGCTCTCACCAAACAACAAATCGAGCAGGCTATCAGGAAGCGGTAGAGCTTGCCACCTTTGGCCTCGGCACTCTCAGCGTTGCTTGGCCAATGTTCTCCAGAAACTTGATCGTCCACCAGCCAGTGTCAATTTGGGCCTTTTTGAACGACAGTCTCGCTGCGGTTGGAACCGCGTGATGGTTGTTGTGCAGACCTTCACCACAGGTGAGAATCGCAAGCCAGTTGTTGTTCGTTGCCAGATTGTCATGCGGCCGATCGCCGAAGGTGTGTCCGATAGCGTTTACCGCGGCAGACAGCATCAGGTAGCCAGCCATGTGAAGGACCGACACCAATAGCGCCACTAGCGGTCCGAATAGGATGAATAGCGCGAAAATGCCAATCCCAAGCCCAAGCAACGGCCTGTCGAAAAGAGCCATATCCCATCGGTCGGGCGGCAGATCCTTTGCGTACTTGCGCAGATTCTCCTTGTCTTTGGCAGCTTTTCTGTAAAGATAGACATTGGCGAACTGGACCAAGAGGAAACCCTCAACTACGGGTGAGTGAGGATCACCGATAACATCGGTGTATGCGTGATGCTTGCGGTGAACTGCCACCCATTCACGTGGGACTATTCCCGTCGTTATCCAAAGAATTGCCCTGAAGGCGAAAGTTGTCACCTTACCCAGCCTTAGAGCCCGATGCGAAAGCGCTCTATGCAGGTAGATTGTCGTTACCATGATGGCAACCTGAGTGATTATTATGGCAATCACTGCCGATTCGATAAAACTGTGCACCTATTTAAGCTAGTACACAGGGGAAATATTGCCCCGCTTTATGGGCAAATGGTGCCTTTGGCGTCAAAATGGCTATCAGCTCCTTCTTATCCAGCTGAGGACTTCAGGCGCTCGAGCTCCAACCAGGAATTTCTTCGAGACAGCTCCTGCAACCTCGAGCACACGCCTGATCCATGCGACAGCTCAGAGGGTTCAACCACTGCAGCCGTGGGAAATTGCGGCCCAACCGGGTGGTCATGGTTTTTCGAACCACGATTCCGCAGGTGGACGCGCCAGAAGAAACCTAAAGACCAGCGCCATAAGTCTCATCATCCTTGTATTTTCGGCATTGTATGCCTAATATACAAGGATGATGATTCAAAGATTTCTGGAAGAGCCACTTAAAAGAGCCTTGGCCAACAACCCGGCAGTGGCGCTTCTAGGCCCTCGGCAGGTCGGAAAGACGACATTGGCTCTACGAGTCGGCGAAGCTTTCAATTCCGTTTACCTGGACTTGGAGTCGGACGCAGACCGAGCAAAAATTTCGACAGCCGGACTTTTCCTACAAGACCACAAAAACTCGCTTATCATCTTGGACGAGGTGCATCGCGCACCGGGAATTTTCAGAGAACTCCGTGGACAAATAGACGCTAGACGCCGTGAAGGCTCTAGGAATGGCCAATTCCTGCTTTTGGGATCGGCGTCTTTGGACCTCTTGAAACAGTCCGGCGAGACGCTTGCGGGCAGAGTCTCCTATCTGGAACTCCGTCCGCTAAGTGCCATCGAGGTGGAGGTTGAGTCAATTGACAGACTTTGGGTTAGGGGGGGATTCCCCGACAGCTTCCTGGCAACGACTGATCCCCAGAGCCTTTCATGGAGAATGGACTTCACCCGGACATACCTTGAAAGAGACGTGCCCGCGCTCGGACCGCGAATACCCGCTGAGACTCTGCGAAGACTGTGGGTCATGTTGGCTCACAATCAAGGCAGCCTACTGAATCTTTCACACCTTGCAGGCTCTCTTGGCATTGACGCCAAAACGGTTTCAAGGTACATCGACCTGCTAACGGATCTTCTGCTGACACGAAGACTTGAGCCATGGAGCGGCAATGTGGGAAAACGGCTCGTCAAATCTCCCAAGATATTCATCAGAGACAGTGGGCTTGCCCATTCTCTGCTGAGAATAGCTACCAGGGACCAGCTCCTCGCGCATCCGGTAGCGGGACACAGCTGGGAAGGCTTTGCCATCGAAAGCATTCTGGCATCAATCCCGCCACATTGCAGTCCTTACTTCTATCGAACGGCCGCAGGTGCCGAAGTGGATCTTGTGATTGAAGGACTAAGCCGCCGTCCGCTGGCAATCGAGATCAAATTGAGTCTCGATCCACGGCCGAAAAAGGGATTTCACATAGGTGTAGCGGATCTGAAGGCAGAAAAAGGATTCGTGGTCTATCCCGGCAGATCTCAATTTCGTGTTCACGAGGATATACTGGCCATTCCTCTGCCGGAACTCTGCAAACTGCTCAGCACCATCTGAGGACGTACCCCGTTAGCGGCTTCACAATCTGCGCGCTCAGTTGAAAATCGAGTCCAACGGCCAACCTCTCGCCGTCGAATCAGAACTCTGCCCGGCACCACAACCGGCACCCACACAAATCAGCCAAACAGGGCCATCTTTCCATGGCTCTCCGTTTTTGCCATGAGCGGGGTCGCCACAACTGTGAGAGCCGCCACGACTGCCATAATGGCAAAGACTGTGGTGAGGTTGGAGTAGGATCCGAATGTCAACAACCCAACCACCAAAGGTCCCATAGCCTGGCCTCCTGTGGAGCCAAGCCCCCAAACGAGAGCGTTCCCCGCCGAAGATGACCCCCTCGGAACGTAGTCAGACACCAATGACAGCAGAAGGGGGAATCCGCTGAAGGTGAATAGCCCGAAAAAGACCAGCGAAACTATCGCGCCAGCTCCTGCGAGATTGATGTATGCAAAGATCGAGACGGCAGACAAGAGACTATTCGCGGCCAGCACCGCACGCTTGTCGAATCTGTCCACCAGCTGTCCGAAAAGTGGCTGGCCCAATATGCCCCCGATATACATCAGCGTCACCGTATATCCAAGCTGAGAGGAGAGCCCGATGTGCTTCTGCGTGGTCAGATAGATCGGCACCCAGGACACTATCCCTATAAATGCCATCGACCTGAAGAACGCGATGGCAGTCAGAGCTATGACGCTCTTGTTGAGCAGGCTTCGCAACGTGGCGGAACTCTCCAGCGTTACAGGATCACCTTTAGCCGAATCCCCCGAATCTTGTGAGCGACGGCTTGTCCCTGATTCAACACTTCGACCGGCATTGCCAGAATCTCCTGTTGAAGGACCGGAACCGCCAAGGTTCTGTTCCGGGACATTGCTTGGCAAACGGGCTAAACCGTAGCCGATCAGCAGCGCCGACACCATTCCTATCGCTGCGAATATGGCGACGGTTGAAGTGTGCGAAATTGATAAGGCCGCCACTACGAAAAATAGCGAAGGGTATAGAGCGCGGCCCAGACTTCCAAACGCCCCGTTTATGCCCAGCGCCGTCCCCCGGAATTTGCCGTCAAATGCCAGTTGAACCACCGACCCGCCGATCGGATGATAAAACGAGCTGCCTACGCCGGCTACCAGTGCGCCGGCAAGAGCGAAAAAGTCACTTGATACGCCCGGAGCGACGAGAAGAGACAGATAAAAGCCGACCAATCCAACGGAAAGAACAAAGATCCCGAAGGAAATCAGGATCCCTCTCTTTCCAACCGAGTCAGCTATCCGTCCTGCCACCATGCCAAACCCGGCTGACGCAATGTAGAAAACCGTCAACACGGCGGTGACAAGCACCTCAGAGGCCCCGTGGCTCTTTGCCAGGATGGCCGCAACTACCGGAATGAAAAAGACCATGCCGTCGTTGATGAAGTGCCCGAACGATATGTACGCAAGAGTTCGCCCCCTTGAAGGAGCTGAATTGCGAGCTGGCGGTGAAGC
>JAJYDM010000125.1 GCA_021777475.1 Actinomycetes bacterium
TCCCTAAATTGTCTTAGTTGTACTGGGATTCAGAAAGTTCCAACCTACATTATTGATGCAGATGCTGGTGGTTGAGGTAGGGATTCTCCAGAAGTGAACAGAGTCTCCAAATACCTTGATTCGTGGTATCAGTACTTGCATCATCTCTGATCAGGTGTTCTGGTCCATAATGTGTTTAGTTGGGAGACCAAGACGACAAACAAGACGACCGGGGCAAGTTATATAAAGTATCAGCTAGTGGAGTCGCATCGAGGCGAAAAGGGCCTGAGACAAAAAATCCTGATGACCCTCACCGAGCTGGACTTGAACAAGGCTTTGTGGTCTGCTCTGGCCAATTCGAATTCGGTAAGACTTTCTCGAAGCAAACCACTCTGTGAATCGGATCCAGCTCTTTGCAGAATTGCACATCTTGCAGCAAAAATGTGCAATTGTCGTCATTCTTATCCGTCAATCGCTCAACGTTGAGCTGCATCTTCGAAAGTGGAATAATCAGGACAATCTAACCCCGAGCGCTTGTAAATGCGAAAAGGGGCCCTTTTGAAAGCCATTCAAAAGGGCCCCTACAAAAAATGCTCTACAAAACTAGCAGGTTATCTGGGCATATGGAGTGGTCACACCACCTATGGTGAAGCTGATAGAACGGTATTGGTCAAAGAAGCTGAAGATATTCCCGCTATAACCCCCGGAACTGTCGGTGGTGAGTCCAGGCGCCCATGAGAAAGACCCAAACCCCTGAATGCTGTATACGACCGAATAGAACGTATTGGCAGCAAAGTGCATCAACGTTAAATGCACATTGCAGTAGTTGGGATCAAAGGTTGGGCTGAAGCTAACGCTGATGCTTGGAGGGATAGGTATGATGGCTCCGCCATGAGCTCCGTAACTAACACAGGCCCCATCGTTGGCGAAAAGAGTTCCATCAGAACCCTCCAAATTCTGCCATCCACCCTGCTGACAGAGTTGAGCGTTGTGACTGTTACCTGGATTGGGACTGGCCGAGGCAACACCTGACGTTACCGTCAGTGCTAAGCCAATCGTGGATAAGGTCAAAATTACAGTAAGCATGAAAGTACGCATAGTTCTCATAATGTTTCCCCTAACTTGATTTGTCGCACACAGAATAGCGTAGAAACAAATCTTTGTAAATCGATTCATATGAACACTCTCGGTGTCAACGGAGAGCACCTTGAACTTGACTTTCTGATCCATCGGTCCTAAGGTCAAGTCCAGAAGGTGTCACTCACCAAATCCCGAGATCCAAGCGCGTCGTCACCCCATTCAGCGACCTGACCCAATGCACTTTTGGATATGGCATCAATTCCCGAGTCCTGCGCAGTCTCTGTCGGTCCGGTCCGGCCGACTTCACACTTCATTGACACTGCAGTATTCGACATCTTTTTACCAAGACTCTCCCAGCTTCCAGCAAGTCTGTCTGAACTGGATGCATGAGGACCCCGATGGGTGCTCCCGCGGTTCCAAGGAGCTTCATGACCAGCGGTCGGCCACTCTCCAAGATGCAAACATAATCTTGAAGTCAAAACTTCACAATTCACCTCACCGCCAGGCATAGTCAGCTTCAATTTGAATAAAGTGGAGCCTTGTGTTTGGACCTGTTTGATGCCCACTTCTTGAATTTCGACATAAGGGCAGAGGCGATAAAAGGTTCCTAATTTAGATCGAACCCAAATCGTGATCTCTGACACCCATTAAGGGCTCGAGCTAGCAGTTTCAGAACCTCCAAAGAAATATGGAGACGTCTGAGCGAACACGGATGGAGCTGTGACCGCGCTTCTATTGACGAGGTCCTGAAAGACTAAACCTGTAAAAGCGTCGTCTGTCACCATATTTCTTTGACCTATTTTACTCCGGATCCTACTTAGAAAAAGATCTCCGAGATCTTGGCAGTCGAGAATCCTCTAAGGCCACTGGAGAAAATATTTGCTCAGTTGTAGTACCCAAAACATTCACTCCTGGGACCGCTTAGCAGGCACGGCCGGCCTGAAAAATGAAACCTAAGTTGGCATTACAACAACAATTGTTGGTTATGCCAGCAAAAACACATCTAGCCATATATTATTAGGTTCCTCAAAAGCGTTATTGCGCATAAGGAAAAGGAAAAGTGAAAGTGATGAAGAAAAAACTTGCAGTTGTTGCTGGAACAATGGCAATGGGACTGGGAATTGTACTTGGCGGTACAGGCGTGGCCTTCGCCAGCGCCCCGGCCCACACCACGCCGGGCACGGCTGGCACACCCTCTTGTGTGGGCCAGACAACAGCCTACCTTGCCGAGTACCCTCATTATTTAGTCGACATCTCTGGCATCGGGAACTTGGCCTCGTATGTGAACGTCACAGTTCCACAACTTAAGCAGGTCATTGAGGATTACTGCGCATCCTAGTCAAGTTGCAAAATCTGCCAGGGGCCGTAGCAACGGTTCCCTGGCAGATTCCATTATGATCCCAGACAACTGGAATTAGGTGCAGGAAGCGAAATCCTTCTTATGTGGTAGAGGCGCATCGAGGCCTAAATCGTCCGAGACAGAAAAACCTGCTGAACCAAACGCGATGGATTCGGTCAAGGCCTTATGGCCTACTCTGGCCAATGCGATTTCATCAAGACTTTCTGGTAGGGAATAGCTGTTTGAATCCGATCCAGCTACCTCTAGATTTGAAGATCTTGTTATGACGAAGTACAAGATTCCACCAAACCTGGCTGCCACTGCGCTGCTTCAAGTTTTGTGAATACGTGATCGAGACTTCGATCTAGAGTACTAAACACAATACAAAGCATCTCGGATGACTCCTGCTTTAGGTTTAAAACAATACTGCCTCCATCAAATGGCGGCAGTATTGTTTTGCTGACGAAAGTACTACGGAGAAACCTCTTCGAGATCTCTGCCTTTGGTCGCTGGCGCAAATTGCACGATGACTGCCGCGACTATAAGAAATGCGCAGATCAACATTAGCGCGCCAAGGGGTGACATCTTCGGAACGAGCGGTGCAATAACGAGGATTCCAATTCCGCCTCCGATATGACCGACGCCATCAACCAACCCAAAACCGGTAGTTCTGGCCCGGCTTGGAAAACATTCGGCGGATAGAGCGTAAGTTGGTGAAACCCATATGTTGAATCCTAGAAACACAATTCCTGAACCAAGGAAACTCAGCGTCAGGTCCTTTCCAGCTTCTGCGACTAAAATTCCGCCTATCAGCGTAATTACTGCAGCTATTGGAAGCCAATACTTTCGTTCTATTGAGTCAGCGTAAATGGAAGTTATTAGTCCTCCAACGATGAATCCCACCACTCCGACACTTACAATGACGCCTGCTTCGGGTGGTGGATAATGTATTGACGTGAGCACAGAAGTGAAGCCAGCAGCAAACGAGTATACAGTCACGTAACCGATTAGCCAGGTTGCCACCATGATAAAGAATCTGCGCATATACACGGGGTTCTTGAAGATTTCCGTATATGGGCTCCTGTCTGTTTGCTTGGCTTCAACTGCCACGTATGCCGCCGGAATTGCCAAAGGTCCTCCCCGGCGTTCAGCAACAGCCTCCATCTTTTGTGTTATCATGCTGGCTTGATCGATCTTTCCCTGTCCAACTAGCCATCTTGGTGATTCAGGAAGCTCAAACCTTAGAATTATTCCAATCAGGGCCAGAAGCGCACCGATGCCGTACAGGTACCGCCAGCCATCACCAAAGCTCTTGCTCGCCATGGCAAACGGAAGTCCGGTCGGCCAAGGTGACGCGGGTGTCGTCAGAAGGAGTCCTAACCATATTGCCAGGAAGGCTCCAAGTGCAGACATGATGAAAATCATAGAGGTGAACCGTGCTCGTGCCTTGCTCGGTGCAATTTCACCGATGTAGGTGTTCACAACTGCCAAATCCGCGCCAATACCAATTCCGGTAATGATTCTGGAGATTATGAAGTTGGCATAGTCCGGCGACAGCGCAGTGTAAAGGGACCCAACTCCAGTTATCAACATGGTGACGAGTAGCATGTTTCTACGTCCAATGCGGTCACATATCGGACTTAGGACGAGAGTTCCTACCACATATCCTACGACGTTAAGGAAGACTGGCAGCGACAGCGATGTAAGTGCCGTTTCCGGAGTACAGCCTGGTTTCAGGACCGAACAAGTCTGGATGAAGGACACGTTTATATCGAAAATATCAAAAAATGTGAACAGAAAACCTATCCCGATAATTACGAGATAGAAATAGGACATAGGCCAAACATTAAGCCTGTCCAGTCTGGCA
>JAJYDM010000035.1 GCA_021777475.1 Actinomycetes bacterium
GCGATGATCAGCAGAACTGAGGTGGCTTCAAATGGGAGAAGGTAGGTAGTGAATATTGACCGAGCCAACTGTTCAACATTGGACAACGGCGAACTCGTTGAGAGCACGGTACCTTTTGCACCCGAAGCCCAGTTCCCCTTTGACAAAGCCATGATCTCAACAAAGATGACAAGAACCGAAAGAAACGCAAGCGGCCTCTGACCCCGCAGTTGGTCCTTTCCCAAGAACTCCCTCTTATCAACACCGAGAAGCATGATGACGAAGAGAAACAGCACTACGATTGCCCCTGCGTAGACGATCACCTGAACAGCTGCGAGGAATTGCGCATCCTGCTCGATGAACAGCACCGCAATCGCAAAAAGGGTCATTACCATCGACAATGCCGAGTGCACCGGGTTTCTCATCAGGATTACTCCCAAAGCACCAAGTATCACTGCACAACCGGCTATTAGAAAAGTTATCAGATCCGGCAACGCAATCTGCGTGGCTAGAAGGTCGATCATCTGACCTTACCCCCATGACGCTTGGAGATTCGGTCTGCCTCAACCTTTCGAATCATGTACCTGGGGCTGGCATCTTCAGATTTCAGATCGGACTGCCCCGCTTCCGGCTTTCGGACTCCTTCGCCCAACTCGCCGGACCAGTGAGTCCTCCCTTCGAAGTCTTTTGATCCCTGTGGAGAAGTGGCTCGCATCCATCCCGAGGTGAACTCGTCATCCCCAACCCGCCAGTCTTCCCACGGAAGACGCTTTGGGGTACCATCGTTGTTCACGACAAGCTCCTTTTTGGTATAGATTGCATCTCGGCGTGAGGTAAAGGAAAATTCAAGAACCTTCGTTTCCGTTATGGCCTCAGTTGGACATGCCTCGACACAAAGGTCGCAATGGATACACCGGAGGAAGTTGATCTCGTAAACGTATCCATAGCGTTCACCCGGCGAGACCGGAGCATCTGGCGGATTGTCCTTACCCCTTACATAGATACACCCGGCAGGGCACACGCCGGCACAAAGTTCGCATCCGATACATTTCTCGCTACCATCCTCGTACCTGTTAAGCACATGGCGGCCATGAAAACGCGGCGGCTTCTTCCTCTTTTCCTCCGGGTATTGCTTGGTGACTCTAGGTTGGAAGACCTGGCCGATCGTGACTTTGAAGCCACCCAGAGCATCAAATACAGCCATCTACTTCACCCCCTTTGTTCCCGCTGAACGACTTCGTCCAAGGCGAAACTGTTCGCTGAGACTGCCGATCCCACTTGCCCGCGATAGAAGCCAACCGAGGACAAGCACAAGGACAAAAATCCCGAATCCTAAGTAGCTTGAAACCTGCATACCAGCAATGACCAAGAACCACCCAAGAGACGCTGGGATCAACACCTTCCAACCAAGCGTCATCAGCTGGTCATAACGCAGGCGCGGTAGCGCAGCGCGAACCCAGACGTAGAAGTAAAGGAACACACCAGTCTTAATCAAGAACCAGAGGATTGGCCAAATCCAGCCAGGTCCAAACAGCACCGGCCCAGAGGCTCCCCCAAAGAAAAGGGTCACGATCACTGCCGACATGGTGACAGTATTCATAAATTCCGCCAGGAAAAACAGCGCAAATCGGAGCGACGAGTACTCAGTGTGGAACCCGCCGACAAGTTCCGATTCCGCCTCGACAAGGTCAAACGGTGGGCGGTTCATTTCAGCCGTCACTGCCACAAGGAAGATCACAAACGGAACTATCCCCAACCGGATCAAATTCCATTTGGGAATAAAACCGAGAAAGGTACCGACCTGGGACGTGACTATATCCCTCGTCGAAAGAGACCCGGATATCAGTACCACCGCAGCGATAGAAAGCCCCATTGCCGCTTCGTATGAAACCATCTGGGCAGTCGCCCTGACGCTACCAAGCAACGGGTACTTCGATCCCGAACCCCATCCCGCCAATGTGATCCCATATACCGATATTGAAGACATTACAAGTAGAAACAGTATCCCCATCGGGGGATCGGCAACCTGAAGTTCGGTGGTATGGCCAAAAATATGGATGACACCACCGACGGGCACGATGGCAAAGATCAGGAAGGCCGGCACCACCGAAAGGTAAGGCGCCAGCTTGAAAACAGCCCTGTCGGCGGATTCAGGCACAAGGTCTTCTTTGAAAAACAGCTTCATACCGTCGGCAAGCGTCTGGAGAATTCCAAATGGACCAGCCCTGTTAGGACCAATCCGGTTCTGCATGTCCGAAAGAACCTTGCGTTCAAACCAGATCATCAGTAAGACACTCACTAGGAGTACCGCAAATGCGACAACAACCTTAACCAGGACTATCAGAATGACGGCCAGGGTAATGCCGTGTGAGAAAAGCGGATCAGATCCCATTATGCACGCTCCACCTTGACATAGTTGACTGCCTCATCGCTTCTGACTGGCGAAAATCCGGGATTCGAAAACGATCCCCTGATCAGTTCGACGATACCGTCACCAACTGAATCATCAATTTCCAGTTCAAACAGACTCTCACCACCGGCCTTGTCAGCGACTCGAAGCGAATCACCCATTTCAGCTCCCAACTCCTTGGCGGTCTTGCTGGAAATCCGGCATTTGGCTTCGACTATCAGTTTCGACAAGTGAGGGCTGTTCATGAGATGCTCGCCCTGACCGTAAAGTTTCCGTGAATATCCCAGCCTCATGGTTCCGAGTGGCTGAACCGGCGCCACCGGCCAAATTGGTTCAACGGAAGCCACACTCGCCTGCGCTGGAGGTTGGCTAGCTGATCCTGGCTCCTCTATGGTTCCATCATCGAAGTACGAAGTCTTTGATGATGGCAGTCCCTGGTTCCACACCGAGGCAATGCCGGGTGTGGAGATCTGATCTAACATCGCTCTCGGCCTGATGGACAAAGCTGTTGCCGTTATCGGAACCACAACTCCATCAAGTGCGGCAGACTTTGTCAAGCGGTGCCAGGAGAGCCCCCAATGCAGAGGAGATACTTCGGCGATTTCATCCAGGATGTCTTCTGCGCTGCCAAAGCCAAGGTCCTCTTCAAGTTCGAGCGCGATCTCGCTGGCAATTGTCCAGTCCGGCCGACATAGCCCGGGTGAAGTGACCTTTTGATTGACGGTGAATACTCTGCCTTCCAGATTCGTTGTAGTGCCTGCCTTCTCAGCAAAAGCCGCAGCTGGCAACACCAGATCCGCGCTAGAACTTGAACGGCTCAAATACGTATCCACACTTACCACAAAACCAACATTGTCTAGCGCCGAGTTTGCCAGTTCCGAATCTAGGTAGTCCTGTCTCGGGTCGGAACCCACCAAGAATAAAAGATCGAGCTCTCCACGAAGCGCAGCATTGAACATCTCCTTAGCTCCGCGTCCGCCTTGAGCGGGCAGATTTGCCCATTTTTGGCGCAAAACCGGCGTGGCGGTTTCCAGACTCGACCTGCCCGGCAGGAGTCTCGGGACTCCGCCCAGATCCACTGCGCCGGAAAAGTTCGAACCTCTCAGGGTGATCAGGAACTTGGCCTTGGGAAGCGACCTAGATAATTCAAGCGCAAAGGCTTCGACGATCGATTGATCCCAGGCCAGATTTTCACGACCGAGCAGAACAACCAGCCCCTCACCATCGGCACCGACTCCCTGCTTTGACAGAACTGCTGATATTTCTGGGAACTTCGATGAATCCTTAGTGACTTCCATCGCCAGAAGCCGCGCCTGATCAGGTGTAACCCTGGCAGAAACTTCGCTCAATTTATCAAGAGAACTGGAGCGGGTTCCAACTGTGACCAACTTCGTCCTGCCATTTCTGATAGCCTCCCGAAGCCGCAAAAACAGAACTGGAATCTCTTCTTTGATATCTCCAGTGAATGCAAGGACCGCTTTCGCCGAAACAGCCTCGTTTACCGTCGCTCGCGGCAACGCTGCGATCACCTCGCCCCTGAGGCCATCTCCGAGTTGAGAGTCAACCGAATCAGTTCCGATTACGCCCTTGGCCAACTTTACCCATGCGTAGATGTCTTCGTTAGTGAGTCTTGAGCCAAGCATGATGCCGATTCGGCTCGGATCTCCCGAGGCCTTGGCGTCGACTATTTTGGATCCAATCAGTGACAGCGCGCTAGCCCAGCTGGTTTCCACGAAACTGTCGCCCTTACGGATCATCGGGGAAGTCACCCGATCCGCGGAATTGATTGCCTCAAATCCAAACCGTCCCTTGTCGCAAAGCCAACCGTGGTTGACAGAGTCTGAATCAAGACCAAGGTACCTGGTCAGTCCATTTTGCGAGGACTGAACCATAATTCGACAGCCCATCGAACAGGCCATGCAACTCGACTCAACCTGCGATAGATCCCAGGGCCTGGCTTTGAACCTGTATGGTGCTGCGGTCAGCGCACCGACCGGACATATTTGAACCGTATTGCCGGAAAAGTAGGAGGAAAATGGTCTGTCCGGAAAGACGTTGACCTCGGTGTGATCCCCTCTGCCTATGAATTCAATCAGCGCGTCGCCCGCCACCACATCTGCGAATCTGGTGCAACGATCACACTGGATGCATCGCTCGCGGTCGAGAAATACCAATTCAGAGATGGCAATGGGCTTTTCCCAATGTCTCTTCTCTTCAGCAAAGCGACTTTCACCAGGACCATATGTGAGAGTCTGATCCTGAAGTGGACATTCTCCGCCTTTGTCGCAAGTCGGACAATCCAACGGGTGATTAATAAGAAGAAATTCGAGAACGCCGTCCTGAGCCTTCTTGACCTTCTCGGATTGGGTAATGACTTCCATGCCTTCGGAAACCGGAAGATAGCACGACGGCTGCAGCGAAAAGCCCCTGGGACCCTTGACCTCTACAAGACACATCCTACACACGCCGACTTGGGGTAGGCGATTATGGTAACAGAAGCGTGGTATGAAGACACCCGACTTCTCGGCCGCCTCGATTAGAAGTTCCCCACCCTTGGCCTTAATCTCCCTGCCATCGATGGATAGAGTTACCAGATTCTGAGATTCATCAGTGGACAAAGGGACAACCTTCTTCCTTAATGTGGACCATGAACTCATCCCGGAACATCTTTATGGCGCTTACCACTGACGACGGAATGGATGGGCCCAGTACGCAAATTGTCGTCTGTTGCGGAGGCCAGGTAAGCCCTGGTGCGATATTGTCGCATGCGTCCAGAACCAAATCGAGGTCGCTCTCAGTACCGGAACCCAATTCGATCCGGTGCATTATCTTCTCGATCCAGCCCGAGCCTTCTCGACATGGTGTGCACTGACCGCAGGACTCCCTGTTGAAGAACTTGGTGATCCGCCAAGCGGCCCGTACCGCGCAAGAGTGATCGTCGAGAACGATGATCGAACCCGATCCGAGCATCGAGCCAGCTTGAGCAACCTCGTCTTGGCCCAAAGGAAGGTCCAAGTTATCCGGCCCTATCCAAGGTGCGGAAACCCCTCCCGGAATTACCGCCTTCACGCTTCGGCCTTCTTTAAGACCGCCGCCGAAGTCTGGATCGTATATTAGCTCCCTGAACGTCTTGGAGGTCATTTCAAGTTCATAGTTCCCTGGCCGCATTACATCCCCAGAGAGTGCAAAGAGTCTGGTGCCTGTTGAACGCCCCTTCCCCATCGCGGCAAATGCCCGGCCCCCGTTTTTGACTATCCAGGGGACATTGGACATCGTCTCCACATTGTTGACGATTGTGGGTGCCCCATAAAGACCTATCACTGCTGGAAAATAAGGTGGTTTGATTCGCGGAAAGCCGCGCTTACCTTCCAGCGATTCGATCAACGCCGTCTCTTCACCGCAAATATAGGCGCCGGCGCCTGGCTGCAGCACCACGTCAACCGAAAAGCCCGATCCAAAGATATTTCTGCCAATTGCCCCGTAGGCGTACGCCTCGTTTATCGCCGATTGGACCCTCTCCAGACCCAGGGCAAACTCCCCTCGAAGATAGATAAATGCCCTACTTGCCCCAATCGCATAGGCAGTGATCAGCGTACCCTCCACCAGTTGATGGGGATCGTTCTCTACCAACAAATGATCCTTAAATGTCGAAGGCTCCGATTCGTCGCCGTTAACAACAAGATATCTGACGAGATCCTGCTTCAGCATGGACCACTTGCGTCCAGTCTCAAAACCAGCGCCTCCTCGGCCAAGCATGCCAGAAACGGTAACCTCTTCCTGGACTGCCTCCGGAGTCATCTCCAACAGGGCCTTCCGCAGCGATTGGTAACCGCCTTGTTCAAGATAGACGGAGAGCGTGTGGGAATTAGGAATGTCGACTCGAGCGGTTACTATTTTCGTGCTCATTGTTTGCCCCCTGCATCCGGATTCTGGGCCGCCAATCTAGCCTTCTTAGCCTCATCCATCACCCGGCGCTCCTGGTGAATAATCTCGAGCGGAACCATCGGGGGGGCGTCACGGAATACTCGCGAAAGCACCCCGTGAGGAGGAACAGAGTCCGACAATCTGTCGCTTTTCAAGTCATCCACCAACTGATCAAAGTCGCCATTTGTCAGCGGACCGAAATATCGATAGTTGACCTGGGCACATGGAGCCTTGTCGCAGTGGGCCACACACTCGACCTCTTCAAGAGTAAATTTCCCATCTTCTGTTGTGGCACCTGGGGGAATTCCGAGCACATCGCTGGCGTGTTCCAGAAGTTCCTGCCCGCCACTGAGAAGGCAAGCGACGTTGGTGCACACACCAACCAGGTATTTGCCAACTTCCTCAGTATGAAGCATGTCGTAGAAGGACGCCGTGCCGTATACCTCGGCAGGTTGCACCCCGACGAGCTCCGCTATCTCGACCATGGCTTCATTGGAAAGATGACCGTGCTGACTTTGAGCCAGATGGCAGAGAGGTATGAGGGCCGAGCGCTTGTCTGGATACAGCCCAACAAGAATCTGCGCTTTTTCCAAATTCTCTGGATTAAAAAAGGACATTTTTAGCGATCAACCTCTCCCATAACCGGATCAACTGAAGAAATAGCAGCTATCGCGTCAGCTATGATGCCACCGCGAAGCATCGTAGGAAGTGTTTGAAGATTCACGAACGATGGTCCACGAATGTGCATCCTGTACGGCTTCGCTGAACCGTCAGACACCATGTAGCAGCCGATCTCCCCTCTGGGGGACTCCACGGCAACATATACTTCCCCCTCGGGAACCTTGAATCCCTCTGTATAGATCTTGAAGTGGTGGATCAGCGCCTCCATCGATTCATCAATTCGAAGTCGGGGTGGAGGCGTTACCTTCTTGTCCTGGATTTTGTAATCTCCAGCAGGCATCTTCTCGACGACCTGGGCAATTATCCGGAGAGACTCCCTTATCTCATTGAGCCTCACCGAATAGCGGTCGAAGCAGTCCCCGATCGAGCCGACAATGACGTCGAACTCGACCTGATCGTAGTTGAGATACGGCATATCCCTTCTTAAGTCCCATGCGACACCGGTCGATCTCAGTATCGGTCCGGTTGCAGAAAGTGCGATAGCCTGCTCGGCGGTGATTATGCCGACGTTGTCAACCCTCTCCCGGAATATCGGTTGGCCGGTCAACAACTCATCGTATTCATCCAAACGGCCTGGAATAGTCTCAAGGATCGCCAAGACATCGTCTTCCCAGCCGTCGGGAAGGTCAGCCGCGACTCCACCTGGGCGGATGTAATTGTGATTCATGCGAAGTCCGGTGACCTTCTCGAAGAAAGCCAAGATCATCTCGCGCTCTCTAAAACCGTAGATCATCATTGAGCTCGAACCAAGGTCCATTCCATTGGTAGCCATCCACATGAGGTGGGAGGTGCACCTATTGAGTTCGCACATCAGCGTACGGATCCAACTGGCCCGATCTGGCAACTCCAAACCGAGAAGCTTCTCGGTGGCCATGGAAAAGACCAACTCGTTATGGAAAGGAGAGAGATAGTCCATTCGAGTTACGTTGGTGGGACCCTGCAAAAAGGTGAGACCCTCCGCCGTCTTTTCCATTCCAGTGTGAAGGTACCCGACAACTGGCTTGGTACGTAGAATGACTTCGCCATCAAGTTCCATCATCAGACGCAGAACCCCGTGAGTGGAAGGGTGCTGAGGCCCCATATTGATGATCATCTTCTCGTCAGAAAACTCGATGTCGATGTCCCCCGGATCCACATCGACACCCTCTGGCAACCTCAGCGTAGAACCGAACTCTGCAGAAAGCTCAAATCGGCCCGTGTCTTCCACTTCCTGCAGTTCCTGTGGCCCCTCACTTGTCTCTGAGACAAGAGCGAGGCTCTCGGCCTCTTGCTCCTGGGAAGCGCCATCTACCTTTCCGGAATCGTTCATTTTCTTCGACATATTTAGCCAGCCCCGTTTACTGATTTGAACTGAATCGGCACAGCACCCATGGAGTAGTCTTTCCGAAGCGGATGCCCCTCCCAACCCTCAGGCATGAGTATCCTCGTGAGATCGGGGTGATTCTTAAACCTGATCCCGACCAGATCGTAGACCTCTCGTTCCATGGCTTCACTGCCGGGATAGAGAAAAAACAGCGTCTCGATAGTTGGATCGTCTTCTGGAACCTGAACGCGGATGCGAACCCTTGACCTGTTGCCAAGTGAAAGCAAATTCACAACCACCTCATAACGCCCGGGAACAACACCTTCGGGCAGCTCTCGTCCAGGGTGGGTTAGGTAGTCGACCCCAGCGACGTCTATACACATCTCATAACCTTGGCTCTTCAGATCTGTAACGGTGGCTAGGTAGTTCGAACGCTCAATGTGGAGGACTTCCGACGTAATCATGCTCCTAAAACCTTCTTTTTTGCGGCTCCACGAACGTGTATTGGGTTCGACCTGGTTGGCTCTTCGCCCAACTGAATCTGCGCCCCTGATTTGGTCTCGATACGCCTCTTGGTGATCTCGCCAGTTCTAATCTTTTCATGGAGTGTGAGAATCGCATGTAGCAAAGTTTCCGGTCCTGGAGGACATCCAGGTGCGTAGACATCCACCGGAACGATCTGGTCCACTCCCTGAACTATGGCGTAGTTATTGAACATGCCTCCTGTTGAAGCGCAGACCCCCATAGAAATGACCCATTTGGGCTCGGGCATCTGATCATACACCTGTCGAAGCACTGGAGCCATTTTCTGAGACACACGCCCGGCCACTATCATCAGATCGGCCTGTCGCGGTGAGGCTCTGAAAACCTCCATGCCGAATCTGCTTATGTCGAAGTCCGCAGCGGCGGCAGCCATCATCTCTATTGCACAACAGGCAAGGCCAAAGGTTGCAGGCCAGACTGAATTGCGTCTTGCCCACTTGACCAGGTTTTCAATGTTGCCAGTTAAGAAATTGTGATTTAGATCTTCTAATCCCATTTATAGACACGCCCCACTTTGACTTTTCAAGATCATGCCGCAGTCTTCTCGCCCGAACTGACTCTACGGATGGTAGACGAGCTGGTCCTGGCTTCGTACGTACTATCTCCATCCCTGCTTCTTCTTATGCGACCCCAGTTCAGAGCGCCGTTGGAGACCAAATACAAGAAGGCCGCAAACATGGTCACCCCGAAAACAAGCATCTCCACAACTCCAAAGGTCCCAAGAGATTTGGAGATTACCGCATAGGGGTAGATGAAGATGATTTCAATGTCGAATACAACGAAGATCATTGCCACCAGGAAGAAGCGCACCGGAAAGCGTTCCGGCGGCTCATGGCTTGGAATGATCCCACACTCATAAGGTGCACTTTTCGCAGGATTTGGCTTCTTTGGAGACATTAGTGCAGAAGCAAAGATTGATAGCCCTGCGAACAGTGTCGCCAATATAACAAGTACCAGAATTGGCAGATACTGTATCAAAACCTCACATCCTCTCGCGTAGAGTAAAAGAACCCGAGACCGTCGCCCCGATCACCTTAGTATGACCCCGTGAAGCGCTAGATCCGAAACCCAACAATTTTTCACTACTTTTCTTAGCATTTAAACACCCATTCACGCCAAACGAAAATGGGCTTTCACCGTTAATTTCTGTTAAATCTCTGTAAAAGAGGAAATGCTGAGCTATATCAAGATTACCAAAGTGTCTAATATCACACAGGTCGCGGTCAAGTCACATTGAATTGATTCGCAGCCTGCAAATGACCAGTTACTTCAACAACCGCTTAACCGCTTCGCCAGCAAGGTCCACGGTATGATCGATTTCTTTCTCACCATGGCCAAGACCTGGGAACAGCGCTTCATACGGTCCGGGTGCCAGCGCCACACCCAGGGTAAGCATTTCATTAAAAAACTTGGGATACATGCCAAGGGAAACCGACCTCTTCGCTTCAGCGTAATTAGTCACATTCTCGGCACCAAAAAAAATACCGACTAGAGAAGAAAGCCGTGGCACCTTTGCTTCGATTCCCGCGTTGTTGAACACCTCCTTTAATCCGAGCGACAGCCGCTCGGCTCTGGACGCAAGAACCCGAAAGGTTTCTGCGTCCAACAGTTGAAGTACAGTTGCCCCCGCGGCGGTTGCAATAGGATTACCTGACAACGTCCCGGCCTGATAAACGGGACCGATTGGCGCTAGCATCTCCATGATCTCTCGCCGACCCCCAAAAGCGCCGATCGGCATTCCTCCACCTATTACCTTCCCAAAACACCACATGTCCGGAGTGACCCCGAAGTACTTCGAGGCACCTCCCTCGCCAATGCGAAATCCAGTAATTACCTCGTCAAAAATGAGCGCGACTCCGTTCTCACTGCACTGCTTCCTGAGCCCCTCCAAAAATCCCGGCAATGGCGGCACAAGACCCATGTTTGCTGCCACTGGCTCAACTATCACAGCCGCATAACTCTCATCCAGAAGTGGGATCTCGTTATAAGGTGCAACAATCGTGTTAGCAACCGCGCCAGCAGGTATCCCAACAGAATCCGGGATCCCAAGAGACGCGACTCCGGATCCACCTCCAACCAACAAGGCATCCGAGTGGCCGTGATAGCAGCCATCGAACTTGAGTATCTTGTCCCTTCCGGTGAATCCCCTGGCCAATCGGATTGCGCTCATGGCCGCTTCAGTCCCTGATGATGTGAGGCGCACCATTTCGCAACCATCCACACGCTCAACTATAAGTTCTGCAAGCGTGACTTCGCCTAGAGTCGGAGTGCCGTAAGTTGAGCCGAATTCCGCTGCCCTTCTTATCGCAGCAGTAATCCGCTCATCCGCATGGCCAAGAATGATGGCGCCGTACGACTGTATGTAATCAATGTAGGTCTTTGACTCTTCGTCGAAAATATAGGCGCCCTTACCTTTGGCGACAAAGAACGGGGTTCCTCCTACAGATCCAAACGCCCTCACAGGCGAATTCACCCCTCCTGGAATAACCCTGCAAGCCCTGTCGAAAAGCTCCCTATTGCTATGTAGTGGTTTCGATTGCGCAGGCATCTGATTTCCTCATTTTGTCTTGTTTTCGGAGTGGGCCAAGGCTCTGCAAACCGCAGCTAGCCCAACAACTCTGAGATGAACGGCGCGAAGTACGTCAAGATCATGGAAGCACCGGCACGCTTTATGGAGGTGAGCTGCTCCAAGGCGACAGCATCACCATCTATCCAGCCGTTTGCAGCCGCAGCCTTGATCATGGCATATTCACCTGAGACGTGGTAGGCAGCCACCGGAACTGTGACATTGCGCTTAGCCAGTGAAACTATATCCAGATAAGTCATAGCCGGCTTCACCATGACTATGTCCGCACCCTGTTCTATATCGGCCAGCATCTCAGACAACGACTCCTTCGCGTTGTGATAGTCCTGCTGGTAGGTACTCCTGTTCCCACCATCGGCTATCCTGACATCCACCGCATCCCTAAAGGGACCGTAGAGGGCCGACGCATACTTGGCCGAATATGCCATGATCCCGACATTGCTATATCCCACACTATCCAATGCGCTTCTTACCACTCCAACCTGGCCGTCCATCATCCCCGACGGGCCAACCAGATCCACCCCCGCATTCGCCTGCGCAATCGCCACCTTGGCATAAAGTTCCAGAGTCGCGTCATTGTCTACATCTCCTGACGAATTCAGCACTCCACAATGGCCGCTGGAAATGTACTCGTCCAGGCAGAGATCGGCCATTACGACAAGTCCGTCTCCCACTGCTGACTTGATTGCTGAAATTGCGATCTGCGCAATACCTTTTGGATCCCAGGCCGCCGAGCCTGTTTCGTCCTTAGCTTCCGGAACACCAAAAATGATTGTGCCGGGAATGCCAAGGTCGGCTAGGCGTTTACAGAACTCCGCGGCAGAGCCAATAGTGTGCTGGTAAACGCCAGGCAATGAAGGTATCTCCACTGGAGAATCAATCCCCTCGCGAACGAATATCGGGGTTATGAGGTCGTCAACACTCAACGTCGACTCTGCAACAAGCCGACGAAGTGCAGGCGTTGTTCTCATACGGCGGTGACGATGAATTGGAAAGCTCACCTCACCAGGTTAATTGATTCCAAAGGCCGACGCAGCAGTCAATAGGACACAAATACCCATGGCCACACCGACAGCTTCCAGCGCAAATTAGCCCAAGCGCCAACTTGCAAATGGGAATGAGAGCGGGAAAGAGCACGTTCTCCAAATGGCCTAGTTGTTAACCGCTCCAACAGTGCAAGCTGGATAGGCCTGTCGACTGCCCCTGACAACATCGGGAAAGATCATCCTTCAATGATTTCACCTGAGCCCGTCTGATCGAATGACCTTCATTCAAATTCTCCGGCATGCGAAACAATCCTGAAACTGCTCCGCTCGCACTCGGAAACTAAAAGCCCCGCACAACCGTAACATTACCAACCCTGTAATGTGAATCTTGAAAGAACCACCAACTTTTCATAATCACAATTACACGCTAAAGAATTGGTGACAAGCCCGCCGTGGAGGAAATATGCCTGACGATGCTCGATCGAGTGCCGATGGTACTGGGAATTTCCTGCTTGGCACCTCGTACCGCGATGTTGTCGACTCCTTGACCCAAGGTGTAGTTATCTACAACTCCCAAAGTGAGATCATCTACGCGAACAGAAGTGCTTCGGATATTCTGGACTTTGACCACAGCAGAATGTGCGGATACAGGATGAGCGACCTGGTCGCTCTCGTGGACGAAGATGGCAATCCAATAAAGCCAGACGAATTTCCCAACATCATCACTCTCAAAACCGGCAAGCCGGTAAGGATGAAGACGCTGGGCGTAGACTTTGTCGGAAAGAGCCGGCGCTGGATCATGCTGCACACCAAGAGACTCGATTTTGACGACGGGACCATGGGCGTGTCGAGCTCATTCATAGACATAACCGAGTACCGGAAGTCGAATCTCGCGGCCAACCTCTTTGTCGCACTGAACAATTCAGTAGTACATACCCATGACGAAGGTGTGCTGCTGCAGAACATGTGCGATATCGTGGTCAAAATCGGTGGTTTTGCACTAGCCTTGATTGGCTTTGGGGAAACTGGACCGGACCAAAACATCCGCGTGGCGTACGCTTCGGGAGCTACAGACTATATCTACGACGGAATGATGTCGTGGTCTGATTCCAAGGCGGCAGGTAACGGACCAGCCGGCATTGCGTTGCGCACTGGGATAATTCAGGTGGCAAATGATCTGAGTACCCACCCGGGCTATGACCCGTGGCGCAGGCGCGCAAAGGAGTTTGGCTTCGGTTCTTCGATCTCATTGCTCTTTAACATCGGTGCGCAACCCGCTATGCTCGCGGTTTACGCTCGCGACAAATTCGCATTTGACGATCCTACCGTGCAGCTCTTGAAAGAGATCGCCTCCGAGTTCGGGTTGGGAGTTGCTCACGTGCGCACCATGCAACAGCTCGCAACCTCACTCAACGGGACCCTGGCCGCTTTGAGCGGCCTGGCTGAGGGTCGCGACCCATATACCGCAGGCCACCAAACCCGGGTCGGCGCACTTGGAGCCGCTATCGGAAACCAGCTTGGCCTCGATTCTGAGACTGTCGGCCTAATTCATAAAAGCGGTCAGGTGCACGACATTGGAAAGGTTGCGATTCCCGCCGATATCCTCACCCGTCCAGGGAAGTTGGACCCGCTTGAATTCGAACTGATAAAGCGTCACACATTGGTTGGCGCAGACATCCTATCCAAAGCTTCACTCCCATGGCCGATTTCCGACGTGGCAAAACAACATCACGAACGCATGGATGGATCGGGATATCCGAATGGCCTCAAAGGCAACGAGATCATCAAACCAGCCCAAATTATCGCGGTTGCCGACGTGGTTGAAGCCATGAGCCAGCATCGCCCTTACCGCCCAGCGCTAGGCCTTGACGACGCCCTGTCACATTTGAGCGCTGGCTCGGGAAAACTGTTCGATTCTGACGTGGTAGAGGCCTGTATCGCCGTGTTTGCCCAGGGATTCACCTTCGAGCGGAGTACCTGGACCTTGGGTGCTTGAAGACGTTATGAACAACTCCTTAGCCTCGTTAACCAAAACCACACGATGACCCTTCCTGGGCCTGCTGGCTCAACCACCGGCCAGTTCAGATCGACAGGCCCTCACAATTGTGGCATTGAGCAACAGAATCACAAGAACTGGCGCGATCACAACAATTGAAACATTGGGGAATCTCCAATGGCGCCAAAACTCGATCACACCGAATATCACCAGAGTCCCCCCGAAGACTTCAGGGGTGTCACCAATGAAGAACTCCCACCAGAACATGAGAAATCCACGTGCAAGCCTTAACGGCATGGCCTTCTTAACCGTCCGCACGAGCACTTCTTCTTTATCATGAAAATGCTGCTTCAAGCTCGCCAAGTCCCTCCCCGATTCTATCGCATTCCGAGCAACCGCTAATCTGGTCAGCCGCCTAATCAGCAGAAAGGTCACAAACCCGTACAGCGCCACAAGAGCAGGAATCATCAGGTCTGATCCAGGCCACCTCAAACCAAGCCCTTCGCCACCCCAGAAGGTTCCGAAGCTGACCAGCATGAGGCCCACCATAAGCTTCATGGCGTTTTCTGGAACTCCCGAAAGCTGGCGGGAAACGATAACACCCACCGCCGCCACCAATGCGAATGCGATGAGTGCCGCCAGTATTGCAAGACCCAAGTCATGAGCGGAGGAGCCGAGTGTAAGTACAATGATTATTACCTCCAAGCCCTCGATAAAGACCCCTTTAAAAGCAACCGTAAAACCCGACATATCGCGATTCTTGAACTTGGATCCGGCTGACAGCTGCGCTATGGTTTTCGCGTACACCAGGTCTTCGTCTCTCTTGTCCTTCAGTCCACTCGCTCTGAGCACAGCCTTGCGCATCCACTGGAGGCCAAAGATAAGCAAGACTCCTCCAACAATTGACCGCAGAAGATTCAGAGGCACAAACTGCACCAAAGCCGGTCCAAATGCCAAGACCAAGGCGGCCAGTACCAACAGCGCCACGAAAACACCCTCTAGTGACGAACGCCATCCTCGAGTTACCCCTACCGCCAAGACCACCGTCAATGCCTCGACCATCTCGACGGCAGATGCGAGAAACACCGCGATGCCTAGGACAACTTCACTACTAGTCACTATGATCCTCCTGTGTCATTCCCCGAAGTTTCCAAATCAATTTCCTGCAGCTGCCATGAACTGACCCCGTCAATGCAATTGAGGTCTGTTGCGTTTCGCCGCAAAGAGCTCCGGTATACAGCCAATACCCATCGAAGCAACGCTTAACTACCTTCTATCAGCACCGAACGAAATTCCCGAGTCAGACTGGACACTCACGCCATTTCTTCCAAAAGCGATTGATGCAACATTTAAATGCGGCGCTGTTTCACCTCACTTCGAAAAATTTTCTCCGGGCTTGGCCAAGTTCACCAGCGCCGGACTAACCCAAATGCATGGTACCCGAACCTAGAAGTCGCTTAGCATTGAAAGATACTGCAACCTCTCAAAGTCATTAGACTCGCCCGCCTGCGCGGTTTCCACGCATGGTTCTCCAAGTTGACCAGCGGAATCTTCGGCAATGACTAGACACCCCTCCGAAAAAAGTTCTAGCAGGACCCGGCTCATAAATGGAATCCTCCGATCGGCGGGAACTCCGTTCAGGCGGGAACCCGCGCCAACCGCTACAGCATGCTCGTAACCCCATCCACGAAACGCCCCATCCAGGATGGTGGCCTCAATTTGAGATGAAGGAAAACCAGTCTTACTATTATCTAAATCCACTTTCCCAGCCCCTTGTTCGACAAATCGTATTGCAGAGGGTCTTATTAGAACCTGGACCTTCAACCCTGGCTGGAAAGACCTGCCCAGTATGGGTTTGCCATAAATTAGAAAACCTTCAATTTCAACAGCTACCAATCCAGCCTGGACTCGTTTTCCCTGAGAAACCACCTTCCCCGAGAGTTCTCCAGCCAAACCCGTAAAACGCGCCACGAATGCATCAACCGGCGACCTGTAAATTTCTTCAGGCTTTCCGGCCTGGACTAGACGCCCCCCGTTCAATACCCCCACAATGTCGGCCAGCGCGAACGCTTCCGCCTGATCGTGAGTTATGTACACGGCACTTGCGCCATTGCGCCTCACCATGGCCCCGATATCAATTCTGAGCCTCTCGCGCCTGTCTGCATCCAGATTTGAAAGAGGCTCGTCAAATAGCAGAACTCCTGGGTTCGCCACAAGAGCTCTCGCCAGACCGACCCTTTGCTGTTCACCGCCGGAAAGCTGGCTTGGATAGCGCTTTGACAGACTTCCAAGTCCAACCTGTTCAAGCATCTCCAATGACATTCGCCTTCGCTCCTCGGACGAGATACCCAGCCGTTGCAGTGCAAACGCGACGTTTTGCTCAGCGCTCAAATGGGGCCACAGTGCGTAATCCTGAAATACCATCGCCAAATTGCGGTGCTCCGGGGGAACATGACAGCCAGGGCCATCGACCACTAAATCGTCAAATCTAATTTGACCGTCAGTGGGCCTTTCAATCCCGGCAAGACATCTAAGTAGAGTTGACTTGCCGCTCCCGGAAGGACCCAGTAAGACGACGAACTGACCGGGCTCGACGGTGAAGTCGATGCTGTTGACAGCCGTCTTCTGGCCAAAGTTCTTGGTGAGCCCCGAAATATCAATCCGTGGCACTGGCCGACGTCTTTGCTGAACTTTACCTGTACCTGAACGACTGTCGCCACTGTTTAAGCCAAATGTTTTCATTATCAACCCCCTGAACGTCTTCTCAACCTCTCAACTGAACCGCTACTATCGGGACCTGCGAAATCCAGTCCCAGAGCATTTGCAACCAGTCCAGACATAGGAAGCATCACCTGTGGTTTCACAAACCCACCTCAACCTGGGCCGACACAAGCTCCCCCGGTTCCGCCAGGCCTTGCGACTCTTCAACATTCCGACGGCCAACAATTCTCTCTTCGGTTTGATGCCATTCTCGCCACCCAGCCGGGGCAAACAGCCGAAAAGCCCCAAGTACCAAGGCCACTACCAACAGAGTGAACAGAACCGCGGCCACAGACAACGCCGTGCCTAGACCGATATCCGCTTTCCCGAGCACGCGCAGAATTGCCACTGACACCGGAATCACACCAGGTGGAGCAAGTAGTTCCGATATTGGCAGCTCCAAAAACACCGAGGAGAAGGCTAAAAGTGCCGCCCATACAATTGGGCGGGAAAGGAGGGGCAAAACCCCTTTCCGCCAGGCCCTGGCGGAACTAGCCCCGTGAACTCTTGCTGCGGCCAGAAGGCTTGCCTGAACTTGTGCAAATGGACCAAGCAATATGCGGGTCGACTGTGGAACCGCGTTTGCCACATAGGCCATGCCAAGAAGTGGCACAGTCCCATAAAGCACTATGCCCAGGTTGGTAACAATTGGCATGTCATAGGCAAATATGTATCCGGCGGCAAACACAACCCCTGGAAGCGCCACTGCCATGAGCAGAGCAAGGTCAAGCAATTTCACTACCGCCCTTCCGCCTCCATTGGCGAGCGTCCTTGCCAGGATCCCGCCGAGTGCAACAACTGTCACTGCACAGACCAACGCAATCTCTCCCGAAAAGCGGATGGGTCCGCCCAGGCCCTGGACTCCCAGCAATCCGCTGTAGTTCGAAAAAGTAAACGAGGACCAATGAATACCTTCAAAGGGAACCAGCAGAGAGGACGACACAACTCCAATCAGCGGCACACCTAGGGCAAGGAGGAAAAAGCCAATCACAAAGATGAGAGCGAGTGCGTGACCGCGCCAAGTCAGGTCACGAGGAGGAGCAGGCTTGGTACGCCCGGAAAGGACTGCGAAACTACGTCCACGCAACAGCAAAGACTGGACAAGTAGCGCACCACCGACCGCTATAACCAGGGTCCATCCAACCACTGCAGCCTCTCCAAAATTAGCGGGGAATGATCCGATCGATTCGTATAGGAAGTAAGTAGCTACCGGAAAGTGCGCACTCGCAGCGATTGTGGTAGCCACGCCGAAGTCACCGATTGATTCAGCGAAAACGATAATGAATCCCGACATAACCGCCGGCAACAGTACCGGCCCCACCGTGCGAAGCACCCCAAGACGCCTGCCCCCGTGCACGCGGGCGGCATGTTCGAGGTCCCCTCCGATAACAGAAAGGGATGGTGCCAAGGCAAAGTAGGCAAAAGGTGTACCCTTGAACGCCAAAACCAGAGCAACTCCGGCCGGTCCCATAATGAGATGTTGGAGTCCAGAGCTCCACAGGCCTGCTGCCCCGAGGAGTCCCGAACGCACAACAATCTCTTCCCACCCAACGGCTATCAAATAAGATGGACATAGCAACACGGCCCACAGGCCAATGACGAACAATCCGCGACCTCTGATACGGGTGCGCTCGGCGACGTAGGCCATTCCTGCTGCCGCAACCGTTCCCACCAATGCCGCAGCTAGGGAAACCCAAAGTGAATCGAGAACCGCCCGGCCCATACCGAACGAAAGTGCTTCCGATACGTTGGACCAGGTGATCCAGGAGGGACCCTGGCCCAATAGCCGGGGCGAGATGGCCTGAATCAGAAAGCTCAAGGACGGCACCACCAAGATCACCGCTACCAGTGCAAAGATGGTGATGCGGGTCAGACTCGCCCGCATCACCCAAAACCATGGCGCGACACCTGGTTTCATACCGGCCCCCTCCGATGATCAGTCCGTGGGACGCCGTCGAAATCGAGGATGCCATACAAGATGCCAACCGTCCCTGAAGACCCCAGACTCACCCATTCACCACATTGGCAGTAAACCACTGATTGATAGAACTCTCACGTGGTCCCCAGACATACGGGTTGATGAATTGAACTGGTATCGTACTCAGAGGTGGAACAAGCTTGTGTTGAGAGGTTCCAACCACAATCGGGAAAAAAAGCGAATCGCCATGAGGATCGCCCGAAAGCATCACTTGCTGACCCTGCGGTGAGTAGACAAAGTTGGCGAATTGCTTGGCCTCTGCCTGTTCGGTCTTGGAGACTTTTGCGTCAATTCCGATCACGCTGGGAAGATCAGTGACTGATGTCGGGTACGCCACTTTGAGTTGCGGGTACTTGTACTCGAAACCGATCCCAGCAGAGTTCTGAACGATTGCCAGCTTGATCTGGCCTTGAAGCAGTGCGGTTAGCGTCACCTTGTTTGTCGTGAACACGTGCAGACCATTCGATGCAAGTTTCGCAAAAAACTGCTCACCCTGAGCCACTCCACCAAGCTGCTGCATAATTCCGGCAACGACATTGTACGTGGGACCTGATACAGCCGGGTTGTTCATTCCAACCGCACCTTTCCACTTGGGACTCGTCAGATCCATCCAACTAGATGGCGGCTGGGTGACTGTTTGACTGTTGTATATGATCGCTCCAGCCATGGTAAGTCCGGTTGGGATATAGCTCTTGTCCTTGGGAACCAGCTTTTCCCCGAGAGTCGTGAGCGAACCCGAGGTGGGTTCGAAGCCTTGAACCAGCATGTGCTCTTGGTCAAGGGCCGCGTACGCTGCATCTCCATCGGTCCAAAGTATGCCCCACTGCGGATGGTTACCCTCCGCCTGGATCTTTGCCAGTAACGTTCCTGTGCTGTGGTCTACAAGCTTGGTCGGGATTCCGGTGGCAGCCTGGAATGCCTTTACTTCTGCCTGGTCGTAACCTTCCGCTGCGTAAACGACGAGGGGTACTTTGCCCGAAGATGCAGCCTCAGTGGAAGAGGCGGCGGCGGAAGCCGTTGTGGCAGTCGCACTCACACTCGCACTCGAAGAAGAGCAAGCGGCCAAGATGCTGCCCCCCACGAGACCCAAAAGAAGCAGCCGACGCCCCTCTGAGGTGTGTCCAAGCTTAGATATGAGCCGTGAAGCGACATCCGAGGAAAGAAGGACTGATTGATCCTTTTTCACCCCGTGCTCACGGTCTGCGATGACGCTCTCCGATGGTACCAAGAGTTCTCGTTTTGAGAATTTTGGCAATGTCTACTCCATTTCTGCCTGAAGAGGCCGAGATTTGTTTGACGTCGCGATTACAGAACAAAACTCTAAGCCACCCATGTAAATGGGCACTTAACGAAGGATGAATAGGTGCATACATGTTGGTGAATACTTTTCAACACGGATTCGCCTAATAGAGAATCGACAGTCAACCCTCACACGTCCCTACTGAAGGCGCAGTCCCCCGTTGCCTCGAGCAGTCGGAAACGAGCTGACAAGACCTTAGGAATTCCCACTTTCGGCAA
>JAJYDM010000036.1 GCA_021777475.1 Actinomycetes bacterium
AGGCAGGGGGATCGAGAATTTCGGGTGTGCCTACCGTAGCAGACAGAATTGCCCAGACCGTGGTCAAGATGTACCTGGAGCTAGAGTTAGAACCAATATTCCACCAGGACTCCTATGGCCAGGACCAAGCGGTCTGCTCTTGATGCGGTGTAGGCATGCCGGAGAAGGTGCTGGAAGTACGACTGGGTGATCGATCTAGACATCAAGGCGTTCTTCGATAGCATCGATCACGATCTCATGTTGAAAGCGGTATCACGATTCATCTATGAGCGGTGGATGCTTCTGTATGTCGTGAGATGGCTGAAAGCCTCTAACGAATGTGAGGATGGCACCACCATCGGAAGAGATCGAGGAACCGCTCAAGGATCTGCGAGATTCGCCACTTTGGCAAATGTCAGCGCTCTTTGAAAACAGCAAATCTCTTCCTTCGCTATGCGATCGATTCCTGGATGGCTCGGAACTTTTCGAACTGCCATACGAACGTTATGCAGATGACGGAGTCATTCACCGTCCAAGCGAGCAAGAGGCCAGAGAGGTCTTATCGGCACTGGGCCAAAGGCTAATGGAAGTGGGTTTAGCACTTCACTCACAAAAGACGGAGATAGTTTACTGCAAAGGTGCAAATCGCAAAGGCTCCTATGAGTGTGAGCGGTTTGACTTTTTGGGGTATCGGTTTCCTCCCAGGTTGGTCAGGAATACTCGTGGACAGTTCTTTGTCAGCTTTTTGCGGGCGATCAGCGATGCCGCGATCAAGGCCATAGGGCAAATTATCAGAGGCCGGCGTCTCAACTTACACAGTGACAAGTCACTAACTGATTTCGCAGGGTTAATAAATCCAAGCCAGCGGGGGTGGATCAACTACTATGGGCGCTTTTATCCGTCTAGGTTGTTCCGCACTCTCAAACGCATCGACGAATACGTAATTCGTTGGGCTCGACGGAAATACAAACGACTAAGTACCAGCATATGGAGGGCTTCGAAGTGGCTGCCCACTGGCAAGTTGGTGGGTCTGCTCGTTTAGCTGGATAATGCGAGCCGGATGACGAGAGATCGTCACTTCCGGATCCGTGAGAGCGGGAGGGGGAAGTTCCCTCCCGCCACTCGGGTACGCCCGACATGGGCAGCAACTTGGAGGTGAAAGTCCTCTGGAGGAAGAGATGGTGCTAACTCCTAGCAAGCAGCAACTGCGACAGCGCGAGCTGTGGTGGGAAGGAAGCTGGACTGCAAACCTCTGCACTGAGGTACACGAAGCGCATATTAGGCACGTCGAGGTGGGCAAGCTGGCTCGGTGCAGCGAAGCCCGTCACCGTCAAGAACGTCGGCGTGTAGATGCGACAGCGGTAGAGGAAAAGTTGTTGCTCTTATTCGGGGAGGCCTGTACGAGTGCGGCTGGAAACAGCAGCAGCCATCACTCAAAGGTGGTGACTGACCGTACAGGAATCAGCAGAGGTCATAGTACCGGCGGGGATCGATATCGCCGGGAAGGACCGAACGTCATGCGAGCATGGACGTCGAGTCCGCTCGTGATGGTCGCAACGACCGCAGCCAACCCACCTCTGGTGGGTCTGGAGGGTGAGTAAGCGGTGAGTCCGCAGATGCTTCCTCCAGAGCGCAGTGATCATCCGGCGCAACTCGAAAGAGATGCTCAGCCTGTCAATGGGGACCTATGGACCCAGTTGTGGTCCAAAGAGAACCGCCGGCAGGCGCTGAAGCGTGTCGAGGCTAACAAGGGAGCCCCGGGCATAGACTCCATGTCCACCGACGATCTTCGTCCCTGGCTTGGCGAGCATTGGCCAAAGCTTTACAGAAGCCTCGAAGACGGCACCTACCGTCCCCAGCCCGTCCGCCAGGTGACGATCCCCAAACCTGACGGAGGCAAAAGGACACTAGGAGTCCAAACTGTGGTGGATCGCATGATCTCCCAGGCACTTGCGCAAGTGCTCACACCCATCTTCGACCCGGAGTTTTCAGAGTGTAGCTTTGGGTATCGCCCCGGCCGCAGTGCCCACCAGGCAGTAGCTTCTGCCCAGGGATATGTGGCCGACGGCTATCGATGGGTAGTCGATGTTGATCTGGAGCGATTCTTCGATCGAGTGCAACACGACGCCTTGATGGCACGAGTGGCACGCAAGGTCAAGGACAAGCGGGTGCTCAAGCTCATCAGGAAGTTCCTCGATGCCGGGATCATGGTCGATGGCATAAAGCAGGCATCTGTAGAGGGAACCCCACAAGGGTCACCCCTTAGTCCGCTGCTCTCGAACATCATGCTTGACGACTTGGACAGAGAGCTAGAGTCTCGTGGTCACCGATTCGTTCGCTACGCCGATGATATCCGTATCTTTCTGCGCAGCAAGCGGGCAGCAACAAGAGTGTTAGATGGAGTTACTGAATTTGTCGAACACCGACTGAAGCTGAAGGTGAACGTCGAGAAGTCCAAGGTCACAACATCAGCAAAAGCTGTGCTGTTGGGCTTTGGGTTCTACTTCGGTTCAGGGCAGGTCAAGATTCGTGTCGCTCCGGCCGCTATAGAGCGGTTCAAGATGCGAATACGGACCCTGACTGGACGGAACTGGGGCGTGTCTATGCGATATCGCATCTCTCGCCTCAACCGATACATCTCGTCCTGGATGGCCTACTTCAGGATTGCCGACACTCCAAATGTGTTCGGCAACCTTGACGGATGGCTGCGACGGCGTCTGAGACAGGTCTACTGGAAGCAATGGAAGAACATCAGGACCAGACGTGCTCGCCTCATCAGCTTGGGTATCCGTGTCGACAAAGCCCGATACTGGGGTGCGTCGTCCAAAGGCCCTTGGCGACTGGCCAACACGTATGTGTTATCGATCGCTCTTTCCAATGCCTACTGGACAGATACTGGCCTGGAAGGCATCAAATCCACATGGTCTCGCTTGAAAAGCACATGACGAACCGCCGGATGCGGGCCCGCATGTCCGGTGGTGTGGGAGGGGGTCGAGAGACACGGCCTCCTACCCAATCGTCTTTTACGGTCGCGAAGAGCGAGGATTGCTGGATTGAATTGCGCTTACGGTGACAGGGGAAGCCTTGCATGTAGTTCCCAATTCGGTGAATTGGTACTATATTTGCATGTCGTAAGGGGATTACGTCGTCAGTGCAGGGCAAAGTAGTCAGCAATTGCACTAGAATGAATGTGTTGCAACGAATAGTCAAGTCCACCGACTCACCGTTTTGGGCATCTCGTGTCGAACAATATGATCGGTGACTCTAAATGTTTGGGTGGGTCCTTGAGGGTTGACCACCTAGGAGTAGCTCGTGAAAAAGGGACGTCATAGGCGATATGAAGAAGCAAGACAAGCCAAGCGAGCATTTAACTTTCCAGTTGAAAAGTGCGTTGAATGCGGCGGTGATTCCAAGCGCGGTCACGCGTCTTGGTGTTTAGCCGGAGTTGAGGATATCGAGGACGAAGAGGAATTTGATCCCGGTAAACACTCCAGCCCAAGTCTTTAACCGTTTTTACAATGTCAGGGTCTTTACCCCTTTTTAGCTGAGAATATTCTGTGATGGGTGACTGTCTCGATAGGTCCAATCCTGCGAACGGTTTTGTCTAACTTCCTGGTGGTAGGCATAGTGTGCCCAGCTTTTACCCAGTCTGGACTTTGGTTGGAACTGGTCTTTAAGTCTGCGTCAAACTAAGTTTTCTCAAGAAATCCTTAGCTGATCCTAGGGAAGGTCAAAATTCATGGGATCTATCATGTCAAGTGGGGCGTACCACTGCTCCTTTGTGAGAGCAAGGATACCAAAATCGGATGGATACGAAATCTGCGTTGGCTTTGCTGTACCGGAGAGCGGGATTTGGAGCATCTTCATCAGAGCTTTCCCAGGCATCGGCACGGGGTTTTACCGCCACACTGACTGAAGTTATTGGCGGATTAAAGCAGACAGACCCTGCCGCCGATGCAATTGAAGTCCCGACGATGATGCAGCCGCCTTTTTTCAAGCCGAATTCGTTGAATACCCCAGCTGCAATAGCAAAGTTTAACCAGACGTTGAGCCAGGAGCGTATTGCACTGACTAACTGGTGGCTTGGGCGCATGGTGGCCACTAACAGTCCCCTAAAAGAAAAGTTGACTTTCTTCCTACACTGCCACTTTCCAACTGCGATTTCCAAAGTGAGGTTTCCTGCCTATATGTACAGGCAGAATCAGATTTTCCGCACCCTTGGAAGCGGGGATTTTACTAATCTGACCACGGCGGTTTCAACGGACCCGGCCATGCTCATTTGGCTGGACGCAGGAACGGATCGAATACCGGATCCCAACGAAAACTTTGCACGTGAACTAATGGAACGCTTCACAATGGGTATCGGTACCTACACAGAACTTGATGTCCGAGCTGCCGCGTTTGCCTTTACTGGATGGCATCTCAACAACGCCACTGGACAGTTCGCAGTTGCTTCCAAGCTGCACTCAAACACTCCGCAGACTTTCCTTGGTCATCAGGGTATTACCACTGGCCAGGAAGTCATAAATACTGTGACAAGGACGAGGGCCTGCGCACAATTTGTTGTCTCCTCTGTCTGGAGCCGGTTCGCGTATCCAGTCATGCCATCTGATCCACTCGTAGTTGAGTTGGCGTCAACCTACTCTAATGACCGAAATATGACTAATCTTCTAAGAAAGGTGTTTGAACATCCGAACTTTCTTTCAGCTACCTCTGCCACTGGCCTTATCAAACAGCCGGTCGAATATGTGGTAGGTGCGCTTCGGGCTCTGAAGATTCCAGCAGCTAAAATTCCGACGATCAGGCCACCGGTGATGAACGCCCTTGCCAGCCTGGGCCAGGTTCTGTTTGACCCGCCAAGTGTCGGTGGCTGGCCGCAAAACGAGTATTGGCTCTCCACCTCCGCAGCGCTTGCTCGATGGAGATTCGCCCACCAGCTGGCCCTTGTTGGTGATGTTTCAATTGTGGCCGATTCGCCAGCCGCTTCACGGGTCGAGGCGGCAGGAGAGCTTCTCTCGATAACCAGCTGGTCCTCATCGACAGCTGCAGCACTTAAGAAGGCCTCGGCGAATCCGCACATGCTTGTGACGCTGGCGTTGGTTTCCCCCGAATACGTGACCAATTGAGGTGTTTTGATGACTGACTTTGAAAGCAATGAGATCAGGCCAATGGATGAGATTTTCGGCGAGCCAATCGAGGAAAATGTTGATCATCAAGACGAGGCGCGGGTCGGAAGGGGAGTTGACCGAAGGAAGTTTTTGGCACTCGCTGGGGGCCTCGGTGCGGCCGGAGTCCTGGGCGCCACACTTGGACCACGGCTATGGGAGAGTTTTTTTTCGTCTTCCTCCAAGGCGCCAGCACCTCTGAAACTGGCGGTTTCCCCGGCCTCCGTCTCTGCCAAGGGGCCGCTGATTTTGGTGACTCTTTACGGTGGCAATGACGGTCTTAATACCGTTATTCCCTATGAAACATCAATTTACGAATCGAATCGTGGATCATTGGCCATTGATCCGTCGAAGGTGTTGCCTCTTGCCGACGGGTATGGTCTTCATCCCAGTATGCCGGGATTCAAAAGGCTTTGGGATGCGAAACAGCTCGCCATTGTGCAGGGTGTTGGTTTCGCGAATCCAAATTACAGCCATTTTGAGTCTATGGATATCTGGCAAAGTGGTGTACCAGGTGAACCAGTGAGTTCCGGGTGGCTGGGGCGTTGGCTTGACGCTACTGGCTCCTCTCCGCTGAAGGCTGTAAGCGTAGGCCCCACAATGCCGACACTTCTGACCGGAGTTAAGGTTCAAGGTGCGGCCATCCCCCCAGGAAAGCTTGTGCTTCCAGGTGACTCAGCGGAGCAGATGCTGTTTGCAACACTTTCGCAAATTAACTCTGGTGAGCCCAAGCTGTTGTCGGAGGCGGCTGCCGCGAGCAGCAACCTGATCCAGCTGAGTCATCAAATGGGTCCAACGCTTTCTAGGACCGCGACAACCGACCCTTTACACCTCAAAAACGCAGACCCAAGCAGTCTTGCCGCTAACGGAGGGGCTGCACTGGCAATTGCTAATGGCGGTGGCGGACAGTCCACACCAAACGTGCTTGCCACCCAACTTAGCATTGTTGCGAACCTGATTCTTGCTGGCGCTGTGCCGCAGGTTTACAGTGTGGAGCTAGGCGGTTTTGACACCCATGTAAATCAGCTGACAACCCAGGAGAGGCTTTTGGGAGAGTTGGACGCAGCAGTGTCGGCATTTGTAGAAGCTATGGCCAACACGCCGCATGGAAACGAGGCGGTTGTGATGATTTACACAGAATTTGGTCGCCGGGTTTCCGCCAACTCAAGTGCGGGAACGGATCATGGTTGGGCCAACAATGTGTTGATCGCCGGGCCCAAGGTGAAAGGTGGATTTTACGGAGAACCACCTGACCTGGCCCGTCTTCAGGAGGGAAACCTCGTATTCACCACGGATTTTCGTACGGTCTATGCCACCATGTTCGACAAAGTTCTCGGTGTCGACCCCAAGCCGTTTCTGCTGGGCACCTTCAATTCATTGTCCATGGTGTAGATGTCTGAAACGGGCAATTAGCGTCGGCGCTTTTGCCGTTTGATCACTGGAGTTGATTTTTTTGAAATTCTCCAAATCAATCTAGGAGCGAGTCGGACTTTGGATTGTTAATCTCTAATTGTCTGCAATTTGCTTTGCGACGCTAGAAGGGAAGTACTCTGCTTAAGTCCTTTGTTGGCGGTCTGATATTTGGGGAAGTCCAGCCTGGAACGCGCGATCGTGAGTTGTGGGTCCTGTTACATGGTTGGGGAAGGTCAATGGCTGACTTCTCGTCCTTTTGTGCATTGGTTGCAGGTGTTGAAGACGCGCCGTGGATAGCCAGGTTTGACATGCCGGGATTTGGCACCTCTCCGGCTCTAACAGACTCGGCAGGATCGCTCGGATACGCTGGCTTTGTTGCTAAGGCGATTTCGCAGGTTGTGTCGGATATGCCGGATCCGGATAAAGTGCGGGTTATCGTTATCGGCCATTCTTTTGGGGGCAGGGTCGCCTTGGCACTCACCGATCTGGATCTGACGGAATTTCAGTTGGCTGGACTTCTAATAAGTGGCGTACCGTTGCTTCGTGATCCTGATGTTGTGCGCAAGCCGAAGATGGGCTTTCGGATCGCTAGGTTTATGTCGAGATTTGGATTGATTTCCAATGCCCGCATGGAAAGTCTGCGAACCAGATATGGGTCCAGCGATTACAGGAATGCAGTTGGAGTGATGAGGGAGGTCCTCATTAAGCTGGTGAACGAAGACTATAGAGAGTTGTTGGCAAATTTGAGAATTCCAGTGAGTCTTTTCTGGGGAATTGACGATCAGGCCGCGCCTTTGAGGGTGGCCGAAAGAGCGGTTAGATCGTGTCCAGACCATATCGAGCTGCGAAAAGTTCAAGGCGACCACTTTGTTGCCCTGACTATGCCGGCATTGCTGTTGGAGTCAGCTGAGGCTCTTGTTCAAAGGACTAAACGCTAAGTGTCCATCACTCTTCTGGGCATCCGCCTTGTCTTTGGAAGCAAGATGAATGTCGCATACTCATATCTAGGGGCTATTGTCGCAATGGCCGCTGTAATAATTTCAAGCGTCAGGTGGCTCCGTGTCGCCCAGCGGGAGCACTATATACCTGGCTACACGTTTAGGTTCGCGTTGCGATGGTTTCTTGATCGACACCGAATCATCAACCCTGCTTTAGGTGCCGTTGCTCTGCTTGCCGGCCTAGTTGCAGTAGCAAGGCCAGCGGAGCTTTTGTCGGCGGGCGTAAGTTTTGTTGTAGTGCTTTTTTGCACTCTGACTGTTCCCCGGGGATTGCGCTACCGGGGTTCCACTTCGCCGTTGAAATTCACCAGGAGGCTTACTACCCTTGCCGTCTTGACCTGGCTTATCAGCGCTTTCTTTATTGCTGCAGGTGCATGGTTCAGTCTGGGCCTGGCGTTCGGGGTCATCGCGATGATACTGCTCCCGGCCACCGTGGATCTTGCGCTACTGATTACTTTTCCAGTTGAACATCGAAACCTGTCAAAATTTGTTGCCAGAGCCGCAAGAAAGCTTGCGAGGATCTCTCCCCGAGTCGTCGCGATCACCGGATCTTATGGAAAGACATCGACGAAAGTGTATATAGCGCACCTGGCTTCCAGCACGTTTTCCACTTTCGCCTCTCCGGCTTCGTTCAACAATCGTGGCGGGTTGGCACGTGCAATAAATGAGGGTTTGTCTCCCGGAACGGAAGTTCTGGTTGCCGAAATGGGAACGTTCAAAAAAGGTGAGATTGCGGATCTATGTAGCTGGATTCCGCCTGATATTGCCGTGATCACCTCAATAGGCCCGGTTCACCTTGAGCGATTCGGCACCGAGGACGACATTGTGGAGGCCAAGTCTGAGATTGCCAAGGACGCATCGGTAGTGGTGCTGAACGCTGACAACCACCACCTGGCAAGTTTGGCGAGGAAGCTGACCAGTGAGGGCAAGGCAATTCGAATGGTTTCAGGAAACGACATTAATGCCGATGTGGCAGTTAAAGATGACGATGAGGGCAACCTCATTGTCTATTCGGCCCAGAGACGCATGTGTTCAATGCCCTTTCTTGACGTTTCGAGGACAAACATCGCTATTGCCGTTGCAGTTTGTCTTGAACTTGGTGTACCTGAGGCGAATATCGCGGAGCGGTTGGCGACTTTGCCGGTTGCAAAGAATCGTTTGAACATCTCCACTAATGAGGCCGGAATATCTGTTCTTGACGACACATACAACTCCAACCCCGCCGGTTCACGGTTGGCACTAAGCGCACTGGAGCGCCGCAAGAACTCGCTTTCCCGTGCCGTCGTGGTTACGCCGGGCATGATTGAACTAGGCAAGAAGCAGTTCGAGGAGAACTCGTTTTTCGGCCGGGCCGCCGCACGTGTGGCCACCGATATTGTAATTGTTGGCTTCACCAATAGGCGTGCGTTGCTCCATGGGGTCTATAGTGCTGAGGTGGAGGGTTTCAAGCCCAATGTGGTGCTAATGAAAAATCGGGGCCAGGCCGTTCGTTGGGTTCGGGAGAACCTCGCCTCTGGAGACGTGGTGTTGTACGAAAATGATCTGCCTGATCACTTTCTCTAAGCGGCCACTTCTTTCCATTGCTTCCTGATTGCCGGTTCCACGGCTAATCTCTATATCGGTTGCGAGGATCTGTATTTAGAGAAGTGGAGATTGGAAAGGGATGGCCAAGGTCGGAGTTCTTTTTGGTGGTGTGTCACCTGAGCATGACATAAGTATCTTGACTGGTCTTCAGGCGGTTAGGGGATTGACAGATACTCCTCACGAGGTTATTTCGCTTTATTGGTCAAAGACTGGGGAGTTTTTTCAGACTGAGATCTCACTGGAGGCCAAAGACTTTTCTGATGGGGTGCCGTCTGGTGCCCGTCCAGTCTCATTCAGTCTGGGTCAAGGGTTTGTCGCAGGTGGTGGTGGCAGATTCTCTAAGCCGCGCGAGCTTGAAATCGAGGTGGTAGTCGTGTGTCTCCATGGCGGAGCGGGCGAGGATGGTTCTCTCCAGGCTCTTCTGGACCTCGCCGGCATCGCCTATACCGGGCCGAGTTCTAAGAGTGCGGCTGTTGGCATGGACAAGCTGGCGTTTGGAGGATTGTTACTTTCTCACGACGTTCCGACTCTTCCGCGAAAAGTTTTGAGCGATGCGGTTGGACACCCCGGATTTGATGGTCCGTACATCGTAAAGCCAAGGTATGGTGGCTCGTCGATCGGCATTGACATTGTTGCTGATTTTGAAACCGCTTTGGCCAGGCTGAAATCGAACGTACATCTGCGCCAGGGTGCAGTCTTGGAACCTTACCGTCCTGACCTGTTTGATCTCCAGGTAGCCGTCAGAAGTTATCCGTCTCTTGAGCTGTCCGCAATTGAAAAGCCGGTCAGATCTGGATCAGGGTCGGAGATCCTCACCTATGTGGACAAATATGTGGCCGGTGAGGGCATGGTTGCTGCGCCGCGTGAACTGCCTGCGATGATTCCCGAAGGGTTGTCGGAATCGTTGATCAAGTATGCGCGCATTGTGGGAGCAATATTGCCAGTACGTGGGTTGGCGCGAATTGATTTTCTTTCTGACGGTGTTGAAGAACTCTACGTGAATGAGATCAACACCATTCCGGGCTCACTGTCAAAGTATCTTTTCATCTCCCCGGTGATAGGCTTTGAGAGGCTGTTGGGCGACTTGATCGAGGAGGCGCAGAGAGTCAAGACCTATCTTCCGGTCACTGCGGGCGCGGATGGGGCAGCTTTGTCCAGTGCTGGTTCAATAGCCGCGAAGCTAGCATAACCATTTCGATCGGTGGCATCATGTAACATATGGCGATGGCATTTTGGCATTTTGACCTCAATGAGGATGAAGATCTTGTGGTAGATCAGAAGCCGCATTGGAGCGTTTTATTGGCACCGGTATTTCAACTACTGCTCCTTGTAGTCTTGACGGTTTTAGGGATTGCAATTCTTTCATTTTTGCCATCGTGGACACTATTTTTACCCCTTGCGATGCTTGTGATCCTGACCTTTCGCCTTGGCCTGAGAATTGTGAAATACAAGGCGTCACACCTGATCATCACCACTGAAAGACTGATCCACATAGATGGGGCCATTGGCCGACGGGTGAAAGAGATTCCGATTGGGCAGATTTCCAATTTGAGCTATTCACAAAAGTTGCTTGACAGGATGCTGGGTTTCGGTGCGTTGGAGGTAGACCATTCTGGCGAGAATGGGAAAGACATCTTCAATCATGTGCTGAGGCCGGACAGGATCGTTCGGCTCACCAGTTCGCAGATATCCAGACATTCATCGGCAAGGGGAATCGGAAGTTTCTTTTCGCCCATTGACGAATTGTCAAAGCTTGCCGAACTCAGACAAGCTGGATCGATCACGCAGGACGAGTATGACTTGGCCAAGTCGAGGCTGTTGAATCAGATTTAATAGCCGATTGTAATGTAGCCTGGAAGCTCATGAATAGTAGGACTTTGTGTGACAACTGGGAGCGCGCTCTCGCCGGCTGGGCGGTTCCCAATGAGATTCTCGATCAGATAAGTATCTCTCCTTGGAGGTTGAGGCCGGAAAACTTTGCCCCATCTGCCCAGCGTGCCAAATCTCCAACCGTGATGAAAATTAGGGAGCTGCTGAAGCATGCCACCCAACCGGAGTCGAGAAGCGTAATGGATGTCGGATGCGGAGCTGGAGGCATATCCTTGGCGATCTTGGACGAGGTCACCTCGATCACTGCAGTTGATATTTCCGAGGAGATGCTTGAATCTTACAGAAGGAGCTACCATGAGGCTGGAAAGTCGCAGGTTACTCTCAAACTTGTTCAAGGGTCATGGCTAACCGTTGCCCAGGCGTCCGGAAGCGCGGGTGTTGTTGTCTGTGCAAACGTGTTGTATAACGTCCCCAATCCATGCGAGTTCATCACCAGGCTCAATGATGCGGCCTTAATCGGTGTCGTGATCGAACTCCACGACAACCATCCACATTCCGTTGCTAATCCCGCATGGAAGCACTTTTGGAACATCGACAGGCCAGACAAGCCTACGGCCGGTCAACTCGTTGAGATCATCAAGAGTCTTGGAATCAACCCTGAGACGTCCTCTTTTTATCGGGATTCGGGTGACACGTTCACAGTTGATGATGACCTTGTTGAGTCGATTCGTCAGAGGATCTGTCTGGATGCCTCCAGGGACCCCGAGATTAGAGAGTTCCTTACTGAGAACCCGGTAAGACAATTGAAATCCCAATTGATTTGGTGGACGAAGCAGACATGAATATCTGGAATTGGTATTTGCAGGTTTCTGTCTTGCCGTTATTACTCCGTCGAATTATGGTTGTATTCAAACCTTAAGTCGAGCAAGGGAGGTGTCCCTCGATGACAAAGGCACAAGCTAACGGTATCGACATCGAATTCGATGTTTTTGGTGATCGAGAGAACCCTGCAATAATTCTGATAATGGGACTCGGTGCCCAGATGATCGCCTGGCCGGTGAAAATGTGCAATGAACTTGCAGAATCGGGCTTTTTTGTGGTTCGTTTTGATAACCGGGACTGTGGACTGTCAACGAAGTTCGACTCTTTCGGAGTGCCCAACATCTTCGCTGGCATGGCCGGCGATGCCTCAACGGCGGCCTATTCGCTAATTGATATGGCTGATGATGTTGTGGGTCTAATGGACTTTCTTGAGGTGAAAGCCGCTCACGTAGTTGGGATATCGATGGGTGGAATGATTGCGCAGCAGGCAGTCATCGACCATCCAAAACGCTTTATGTCGCTGTGTTCGATTATGGCGAACACCGGAGCTACCAATGTGGGGCAGCCTTCTCCAGAGATTATTACTGCCCTGCTAAAGCCAGGGGGTCGCGACAGGGAGACATCTATTGCAGCAGAGCTGGAAATGTCAAGGGTGATTTCGTCCGAACGGTATTTTGACAGAGAAAAGGCGCTTGAGCTTGTCACCCGCTCCTATGACCGGTGTTTTAGCCCTGACGGCATGATACGTCAGTTGATGGCGATTCTTGTGTCTCCAGAGCGAACGAAGGGCCTCGAAAAGATTGCGCTACCTACGCTTGTGATCCATGGCCTTGCTGACAAGCTGGTTGATCCAAGCGGCGGATACGCCACGGCTTCGGCGATTCCGGATTCGAAGATTCTGACCTTCGAGGGCATGGCCCATGAACTTCCCGAAGCTGTCTGGCGTGAAGTCAGAGATGCCATTCATGAAAATATTTTCCGAGCCGCAAACCGGCCGTGACCTAAGTCGCTGGTATAGTCCTCGCGCGCGCTCGGACTTTGTGGGGTTGAGTTTAGTCGGGGCGAGGGTTTAGGATGAAAATCTCGGTCCAACTGGGTAATGTTGGGAGTGTGAAAGATTCCAGTGGTCCTTTGGGTGGGGTAACGGTTGTTGAGTTTGCGGGGATTGGCCCAGCTCCGTTTGCGGCGATGATACTTGCGGGACTAGGTGCTGAAGTTATCAGGATCGACAAGCCAGCATCAGTTGGATCCTCCACGGTCACGGATTTATTCACATCTGATTTGATGAATCGCGACCGACGGTCGATAGCTTTGGATCTAAAGTCCCCGGCAGCGGTGGGGATCATAAAAAGACTAGTCGCCAAGGCCGACGGGATAATCGAAGGGTTCAGGCCGGGTGTAATGGAGCGCTTGGGATTGGGCCCAGATGATTTGAGTGATGTCAATCCAAAGCTGACCTTCGTACGCATGACCGGTTGGGGTCAATTCGGCCCGCTGGCGCCACGTGCTGGACATGACTTGAATTTCATCGCCCTAACCGGTTTGCTTAATGCCATCGGGACAAAGGAATCACCTGTGATTCCGCTCAATCTGGTTGGAGATTTTGGCGGCGGCGGGACCATGGCTGCGATTGGAATGCTTGCTGGAATTCTGTCGGCACGGATCACCGGCAAGGGAAGCATTATAGATGCGGCAATCGTCGACGGGGTGTCATTGATGGGGACCATGTTCCAGGGGCTGATCGCAAGGGGACTATGGAGCCTTGAAAGGTATGACAACTTGCTGGATGGAGGGGCGCCATTTTATGCGATCTACCGATGTGCCGATGGCAATGGCATTGCTTTGGCCGCGCTAGAACCTAAATTCTTCGCTGAATTGGTATCAAGGCTCGGAGTGGCTGACCATCCGGCCTTTGAAAATCAGTACGGACGTGACACATGGCCGGAGATGCGGAGGGTGCTGGCTGAGATTTTCGCTCGGGAGAAGCGCGAATATTTTGAACGGCTGTTTGAAGGTGCCGATGCATGTGTAGTGGCCGTCAATAACTTTATGGAGGCTGAACTGCATCCACATATGAGAGAGCGGAATATGTTCGAAGAGGTCAATGGTGTGACCCATCCACGTCCTGCTCCTAGGTTTAAGGACTTCAACCCAACGATCTCGGCTCCGCCCTTTCCTGGAGAGCATAAGGATGAGATACTTGAAGAGCTAGGCTTTTCTGCCCATGAAATTTTAGTGCTTGAAGGTTCAGGCGCTTTTGGTTGACGACCCGCGCGAAAGTTCCTCGGGACGGCAAATTATTATGCCAACTGTCCGGGACTAAGGAGTTTTTTATCACATAGGAAAGTTAGACCGACCACATGAGCATTACCGACCGGTTGTGTCCTAGCCACTGGCCCGAGGCAGCCTCTATCAGTCATTTTTGTGACGAAAGCTTTGTTTGCAACCTCATTATTAGACCAGGAGGCCTCTGGCCCAAGGGCCAGACCGTCAAGTTCACTTTCGTCGCTCGAGCCCACCAACTTGAAGTCTCTCTCTTAGCCAAGGCTACCATCGACCAATCCGGCAGGTGGCCTGCAAGTTTCGTCGCGCTTTCCCCACGGGTTTTGCGCCATCAAACTGATGCGGAGGTTGGCCCCGATATTGGCGTAGCCTTGGCTTTAGCTGCATCGGAGGACGTACAATCCGATAGTTCAAATCTGCTGCGTCCATGCGAGGCCGAGCGGCCGCAGCGCGGCGTTCTGAGCCAAAAGACAGTATCGACTTCGAGAGAGCAGGAATGGATACAGATAACCGGTCCGTATGGTAATACCTGCTATTTCATTGCCACTTCAGACCTAAGGATCAACTTCATGGTATGGGCCGCCGATACTAAGGTGGGGAAACCGGAGAAAACCCTGGGGCGACGGCATGAACTCAACGGGGCGATACCTTTTCAAGCATGCTTTTCATCTAGAAGGCGTTGTTGCAGGAATTGGGGTCCCGGGCACAGAGGAACACCACACCAGAATGTGCACAGCGGATCAATGGGACCAACCTTTGAAAGAAGAGGTGGTATAAAGCGTCAACCTTGCGCAGGAACCTGCTTTCAAAAGCTAAGGGAGGACACAATAAGGGGGCGGGATGTTCTACGCCGGTAATGGAATCGGAGGTCCGGTCTTCCTTCCTCCGGAGTCTCACTTCTTGGTTCTTGGCCCTCCCCGCTCGGGAAAGACACGGTCGATAGTAATTCCGAACATTCTGCTTTCTCCTGGCCCAGTGATCGCAACCTCCACAAAGAGTGACTTGGTAGAGGCAACTTATAGAGAAAGATCGAAAAGAGGCCGAGTATTGGTTGTGGATCCATCTGGATCGGTCCCGCTACCTGATGGAATTGAACGGGTCTATTGGTCGCCCATAAGTCCGGTTGGAACATATTCCGACGCCTTGGCCATTACCAGGGCAATGATTGACGCCTCAGTTCTAATCGACGGCCAACATGGCGGATATTCCCACTGGGTGGAAAGGGCTGCGTCTCTTATGGCGCCATTGATCCATGCGGCACAAATCGGTGGTTATGAGATGGACACCATGATGAGCTGGCTCAATAGACGGGAATGCAAAGATCCTGCAGGAATACTGAAATCCTGCGGCGAAGAAATGGCGCTCGACTCACTGAGGGGAATTCTATTAAGCGAGGAGCGGGAGAGATCTGGCATCTTTTCGACAGCCCTAGGGCTTTTAGCCAGCTACAGCTTTCCCGAAGTGCATCAATACGAACGCTTTACGCGATTTGACTCGGGGGAGTTTCTGAATTCTAGCGACACCCTTTATGTCGTATCGCCATCCCATATCCAAAAGCTGGTGGCACCGGTCATTGTGGGAATGATCGACGAGGCGAAGAACAGGTCCTTTGCCATGAGTTCTGATCGGGAAAGAGACTCACGCAGGCCCCCGTTGGCGCTGATACTTGACGAAATGGCCAATATCGCACCACTTGGTTCTATCTCCTCAGTACTTTCAGAGGGAGCTTCGCAAAAAGTGATGCTTCTCGGGGCGTTGCAGGATCTTTCGCAGGCGCGAACCCGTTGGGGTGAGGCCTCACAGGGATTTCTTACCCTATTCGGTTCTACGCTCGTCTTACCTGGGATATCCGACAGTTCCTCCCTCCATCAACTGTCATTGGTCTCGGGAGAGATTGAGTACGAGTCAATTTCGAGAAATTATGCAGGATCGCTTTTGGAAAGGTTCATTGGACCGCGCGGAGTGACCAAATCCAGCAGTTATCGACCGAGGCTGAAACCCTGGGAAATAGCCCGCTCTGGCGGAGGACAGGGCTATCTGTTCCGACGATCGAGACAGGTTTCTAGAGTCAGCCTGAATCCGTTTGACGATCTGCATTCAATTGAGTTGGGGCCTCGTTCTCGATTTTAACTATGAGACCAATTCGAAAAGATCTTTTGATATCTGGACGAATGGGCCTTCCGTGTCGACGGTCTGGTGAAATGAATATGGCAACTCGGCAACTTTATAGCACAACTGAGCAAGGCCGAAAGTCATCGTAACCTGATAATCATCGGTCTTCGGGGGTTCCGCCGGGAGGTTAGTCAGCCGTACTGAAGTTTTTCACCAGGTGCACCGAGGGGCATGTCAAGGTGCGTGTGACGCCATCTATCTGTTGAACCTGTGCCACCACCTCCATTCCGAGTTCTTCGATGGATGCGCATTCGACAACAACGATCACATCGTAGGGTCCCGTCACTTGATCTACGGAAATGGTGTTTGCCAACTGCTGGCACTGCTTCGCAACTGACGCTGAGAACCCTATTTCCGTCTGCACCAAGACAAATGCCCTTACGTTCATAGCCGCTCCCAGTGTTTCTTCTACAAATAAAATATCGCAAACACAACTTAGCGTGTCGTGGGGCTCTTGGATTGACAGGCAGCTTCACCAATGACGGAATTCAGTGATTACTTAGGAAATTCCGGTTCATTACGAAAAACTGAATTTTTGTTTCACCAATTCCGACTGGGCTTGCCAGGACCGATTTCTGACAGTGTCCCGAGGTGCCAAATGGCTAGGTAGTGCACTTTGTCGACGATTCGAATTTTGAAGGCTAAAAGTCGTGTCGGTATCCTCCGATCACGACGTCCTCTCCCAATAGAGTGATTCCAGCGGCGTCAGTGAACGATCCAATCATGTACGGGACTCGAAGGCCTAGAGAGGTGAATGTGGAGTGAACGATCGCCTGGTCTTGGTGGCTAAAGATCAGTTCGTAGTCTTCACCCCCATACTTCGCATTGTCCATAGATGCACCTGGGGTCACTGGGATATCTGTGAGCGCCGCTCCAAGGTGTGAGTTTTCACAGATGTGGTTGAGATCGGCAATTAGGCCATCAGAGATATCAATCGCCGAACTCGCGCCCAGTCGAGAGATAGCCTCCGCCTCGCGGAGGCGCGCTTTTGGAGCCTTATGTATGTCTGCAAGCGGACCCTCGGAGTCGGGGTTTGCCAATAAGAGTTCCAAGCCCGCGGCAGAGCCGCCCACCGGTCCGGTGACGAAGATAGCATCGCCGCTTCGTGCCGTCGAACGTCTTATTGGCTCGGCGTAGCAGGACCCGAGCATGGCAACCGATATAACGATCAACTCCGAAGAAGAGAGATCGCCTCCCGCGATGTGAAAGCCGTATTCTTCGCACGCCTTCCTGACCCCATAGTAGAATTGCTGCATATCGAAATCTCCTGGACAGGCCAGCGAAATTGTCGCGTACCGGGGAAAACCTCCCATGGCAGCCATGTCGGAGACGTTTGTGGCCATTGATTTGTAGCCAATATCGGCTTCTTTGAGGTATGATGTCCGAAAATGAACGTTTTCTACCATCATGTCTGACGCGAAAAGTGTGAGTTTCAAATCTTGAGAATTTATGACGGCAGCGTCGTCCCCGATTAAACTCTTGAAAGGTTGGGAAAAATCGGTAGCTTGGTCGGAGAGAAATTTTGTGATCTGGGAAATTCTGATGAATTCTGTGCCGGCGTCTTTTCCATGCATGTGAGACAAGCTAGTTTTCGTATAGGTGGTTTGGATTCAATTCGTGTAAAAATATAAGTGCTCTCTCTGAGAGCTGGCGTGCACTGTGTCTAAGTATTGAGGTGTATCTCAGGTACTGAGACCGATATGAATCGAGGTATTTGCAGGGTGAAGTATCCAACGGAGAACAAAGAGCTGATTTACTGGGTAAACGAAATTGAGAAGTGGTGTGAACCTGACTCGGTCCATTGGTGTGACGGTTCAAGCGAGGAATATGATCAACTTGCGCAGCTCCTTGTGGAAAAAGGTACCTTCAGAAAATTGAGCGAGGCCAAGAGGCCAAACTCCTACTTGGCTCACTCCGATCCTGCGGATGTCGCCCGGGTTGAGGACCGAACGTTCATCTGTTCTGCGTCAAAAAGAGATGCCGGTCCTACCAATAATTGGCGTGACCCTGTCGAAATGCGGGAGACTTTGAACGGTCTGTTTAAAGGATCAATGAAGGGACGGACTCTGTATGTTGTTCCGTTCTCGATGGGTCCATTAGGGTCCCCGTTTTCTCAAATTGGCGTCGAAATAACCGATTCTGCCTATGTCGCGGTGAACATGCGCATCATGGCGAAGATGGGTCAGGCGGTTCTCGATCAACTTGGACCGGACGGCGATTTCGTCCATTGTCTTCATTCTGTGGGGGCTCCACTGGAGCCCGGTCAAATTGACGTCGCGTGGCCTTGTGATGCTGAAAATAAATACATAGTTCATTTTCCCGAGACTCGTGAGATCTGGTCGTATGGTTCTGGATATGGTGGAAATGCACTTCTAGGCAAGAAGTGTCTGGCGCTACGAATTGCATCGGTAATGGCGCGGGATGACGGCTGGCTGGCCGAGCACATGCTGATTATGAAGCTTACCAATCCGAGCGGTAAGAGTCATTACATCAGCGGTGCGTTCCCATCGGCTTGTGGCAAGACCAACCTGGCGATGCTGCTGCCTTCGCTTCCAGGTTGGAAGGTTGAGACTATCGGTGATGACATATGCTGGTTGAGATTTGGTTCTGACGGCCGTCTATATGGTGTCAACCCTGAAGCGGGATTCTTTGGAGTCGCACCGGGGACAAGTATCAAGACGAATCGAAACGCTATGGATACAATCTCGGGTGACACGATCTTTACTAACACCGCTCTGACTCCCGATGGTGACATTTGGTGGGAGGGAATGGATGGTGAGGTTCCCGAGAGGCTTATCGATTGGCGTGGAAACCCATGGACTTCTGAATCCTCAACTCCCGCGGCCCATCCTAACGCGCGCTTTACGGTTGCTGCCGAAAGGGCCCCGTACATCGCACCCGAGTGGCAGGATCCCAATGGGGTACCAATTTCAGCGATTCTTTTCGGTGGTAGAAGAGCGTCGTTAATTCCTCTGGTTACTGAAGCCAAGTCATGGGAGCACGGAGTTTTTCTTGGCTCAGTCATTGCGTCAGAGACTACGGCGGCAGCTGAAGGCAAGGTCGGAAAGCTCCGAAGAGATCCATTCGCCATGCTGCCATTTTGCGGTTACAACATGGCCGATTACTTTGCACACTGGTTGTCGATCGGAAACAAGTCGGATGCTTCCAAGTTGCCGAGAATTTATTTGGTCAACTGGTTCCGTAAGGACGATAGTGGCAAGTTCCTTTGGCCGGGATACGGTGATAACTCACGCGTCCTCGCTTGGATAGTTTCGCGCCTCGAGGGCAAGGTGGATGCACAGGAGACTCCCTTGGGATACACCCCCAAGCCCGAGGATATCGACACCAGCGGGATGACTATCTCACAAAACGTTCTCAAAGACCTCTTCTCGGTGGATTCGGCAAAACTGCAATACGAAGCCGATGACATCGCGGTTCATTATGAGCAGTTCGGCGAGGATTTGCCAAAGGAACTTTCCGATCAGCTTTCCCTTTTGAGGCAAGCTGCGATGAGGTAATCTTGAGACTTTAGCGGAGAGAGACTTCAGTGGTAACGGGCTCCATTCCTAGTGGAGCCCGTTATCGTGGTAATTCCTTCGAACCTATTCTTCGGGGTCCCTGTGCATTGAAGGGGCAGAGGTTGAAGTTGTATAAGCCGCTGTTTGCGGCGCGGACATATAGGCCTCGGACAATGGTTACGCAATGCCGGAGCGTGTATTCGCACTTTGATGGTAGCTTTACCATCGTCTCGTGTTTTTCCAACAGGTCTGGGTTTTTGGCCAATTGCTGAAATTCAGAGTTGCAGAGCTATTTTCCGGGCCTGCCGGACAGCCATCGAAATCTGGTGGCGCAAGGCTCTGGCCCAAATTTCGCCTCCCGGGAAAACCATGCCTGCTCAGTGGCCATTGGGGTCAATAATTCGGGCACTATAGGCGAGCAACTATTTTCTTTTGTCGCTTCAGTGGATCCTTTACTCCCAAGATCTCATAGATCTTTTTCTGGGCAGGATCCGGGCTGGAAGAGATTCGAAGGTGGTGAACTCGTTCCTTATCGTCAGTGAGCATCACTGTGAGTCTCGAGTGGGTTTTGAGCTGAGTGAGAACTGTTGCTATCGATCTGGTGTCTCCAGCTTCTGAAAGCGTCAGGGTGATTGCGGAATGAAGATGGTAGGCCAGCACCGAGATGAAAAGATGTGCAGCTGTTCTTCTCCCCAGGTGGTGGTGGATGGGCCGCAGTCCCAGATCGCTCTTTAGGGCATGGACTGCACCTTCGACTTTGGCAAGGGTCACATAGAGACGCCAGATCTCCTCAGATTCGAGATCGTTACGATTTGTCTCGATCAAATAGGTGCCATAGAGGGTCTTC
>JAJYDM010000037.1 GCA_021777475.1 Actinomycetes bacterium
TGAGGCGTTGGAGCTAATTGCGAAGGGTCGAGATGGAACCCGTTAGAAAAGCGGATTTTTCAGATGCCGCCATTGGACGCAGACAGGGGATAATGGCCATTTTGAACGTGACCCCGGATTCATTTTCCGATGGGGGCCGCTTCTTTGACGTCGGCTCCGCAATCGAACGGGGACATCAGCTTGCGGCGATGGGGGCTGACATCATCGATGTTGGCGGCGAGTCGTCGCGGCCGGGCGCGGCACCAGTCCCGCTGAAAGAGGAGCTAAGAAGGGTCATACCCGTAATCTCGGAGCTCTCAAAGAGTTACCGAGTTTCAGTTGACACCTTCAAGCCCGAAGTGGCATCTAAGGCGGTTGAGGCGGGAGCGACTCTGGTCAACGACATAAGTGCAAGCCTGGCAGCAGTGGCTGCAGAATACAACGTCGGGTGGGTAGCCATGCACATGCAGGGGAGTCCGCAGACGATGCAGCGCAATCCCCACTACGAGGACGTCGTCGGAGAGGTTTTCGACTATCTGCATAGAAAGGTTGACTGGGCAAGAGATCTTGGTGTCAAGGACTTATGGGCCGATCCGGGAATTGGTTTCGGCAAGAATCTCACTCACAATCTCGCACTCCTGGCGGGACTTGACCAGTTGTCGAAACTCGGTGTGCCTATCCTGGTTGGGACTTCGCGTAAGGCGTTTCTCGGTAAAATTGCCCAGGCAGCTACTGGGAGGCCAGTTCCGCCACCTGAGCGCACAGAGGCCTCCGTTGCCTCATGCGCCTGGTGCTTTATGCACGGAGCCACCATGATGAGGGTGCACGACGTGGCTGAGACGAGAGAGCTCCTATCCCTGCTGTCGTGGAATGGCAGCGATTTAACCACTGTGAGTCCATAGTGGACAGGATTTTCTTGAATGGAATAGGCGTGACTGCCAGCCACGGTGTGCTAAGGCAAGAGAAACTGACTCCTCAGCAGTTTGAAATCGACATCTCCGTCTTTGGTGATTTTCACCTAGCCGGGGAAGAAGACCTCCTCGATTATGGCGTTGACTACTCTGAGCTTGGGGAATTGGTAGTTGAAGTGGCCACCTCTAACAGCTTCAACTTGATCGAGGCCCTCGCGGAGGCAATTGCGGACAGGGCCATGGGACTCGAGCGGGTGGTGGAGGTCGAGGTCACTGTGAGAAAGATGCGGCCACCTGTCGCCTTTCCGCTCAACCATGCTGGAGTCACCATCAGGAGAAGCATTGGCTAGAACGTACTTAGCGCTCGGTTCGAATCTTGGAGACCGGATGGCCTATCTTCGTGGAGCGGTGCAGGCGCTTCCAAAACCGGTACGTTGTTCACGGGTATTTGAAACTGCTCCTGTGGACACCCCGCAAGGCTCGGGACAGTTCTTGAACATGGTGGCGATGATTGACTTCACCCCCGATCATACGGCCCTTCTTGATCTAATCGGCCAGCTGGAAACGGTGGCAAAACGGGTGCGTGATGAACCAAACGGGCCTCGCACGCTTGACGTTGATGTCATCTATGTAGACGGCATGGAATCAGACGATCCCGCTATGACGGTGCCACACCCAAGGTGCCACAAGCGGGCTTTTGTGATTGCCCCACTTATGGATCTCGATCCTCAATTGGCGAGAGTTCTTAGCCCGGAGCTCTCACGTTTGGTTGGTCTTGCCGAGAGGGATGGAAGCTCTGAGGTCTATCCGGGGGTATTGATCTACAGCGAGGCAATTTGTTGAGTTTTAGACTGAGGTTTCTGGTTACCCAGCTGACTTGAGGAGAATTGTGGATCGGATTTCCAGCGCCGCAGAGTTTCAGACTGCCTGCGATACCTTGCGCATGCGAGGCAAGACGATTGGACTTGTTCCCACCATGGGGGCACTTCATGATGGTCATCGGCAGCTGATTAAGTTGGCCAGAGAGCAATGCGACGTGGTCGCTGTATCGATCTTTGTCAATCCGCTCCAGTTCGATAACCCAATCGACCTGGAGAAATACCCCCGTAGCATTGAGGATGACCTCGAAGTTGCCAGTACTCTCGGTGTTGACGTTGTATTCGCTCCCCTGGAGACGGAAATGCATCCTCGACCGATCCTATTCCATCTTGAGGTTGATGGCCTCTCGGAGGTGCTGGAAGGTTCGTCTCGGCCAGGACACTTTGGAGGCGTCGTCACGGTCGTGGCTAAACTCTTCATACTCGCTGGCAGATGCCGTGCTTACTTCGGAGAAAAGGATTTTCAACAGCTGGCAATCGTTTCGAGGATGGTCAAGGAAATGCACTTCCCAGTGCAGATTGTACCGGTTCCAATAGTGCGCGACGAGCGAGGACTCGCTCTTTCGTCGCGAAACCTCAGGCTCACATCTGAGCAGCTAAATTCAGCACTCTCGCTTTCTCGGTCTCTGTTCGCCGCTAGAGAAGCCATAAGACGCGGAGAGAAGAACACGGACAAGATCGAGCAGCTTATGGCGCAGGAGCTTGGTCGCGAGATTGACGGTATCGCACAAGCCGACTTGGCCGTGCTCGACTACGCTTTAGTGGTCGATCCGCTCACTCTCATGAGGCCAGACCGGATCGAAGGAACTGTAAGACTGTTAGTCGCCGCAAGGATAGGCGATGTGAGACTTATTGACAATGTTGGCGCATAGGTTGGTCACCAAGGGTTTGGACGATGCTATTAGCGATTGATGTCGGAAACACTCAGACAGTATTTGGCCTTTACGATGATGAAAGTGTCATGTCAGGCGACGTGGCTTTCCCGGGCCCCAGGAAGGCCGACTTTGGCCTGAGCCACAACTTCAGGATCGCAACGGTTTCTGAACGCACCGCCGACGAGCATGCGCTTCTATTCTCGCAACTTCTTGGCATGCGCGGACTTGATCGTCTCAGCTCAATTACCGGGTTGGTAATGTCTTCCACCGCACCGTCGATTACCTCGGCACTTCGAGACATGGTCGACCGGTGGTTTCAAGTCGAGCCAGTGGTGGTTGGCCCTGGCATTCGTTCGGGGATGGCGATACTTTACGACAATCCCAAAGAGGTGGGAGCGGACCGAATCGCCGATGCTGTAGCAGCCTATGATCTCTATCCCGGCCCCTGTCTGGTGGTAGATTTTGGAACGGCAACGACTTTTGATGCCGTTTCGGCGCACAAAGAGTATCTTGGTGGTGCGATCGTTCCAGGTATCGAAATCTCTTTGAACGCGCTGTTTAGTAGTGCCGCGGCGCTAAGAAAGGTTGAGCTTACAGAGCCCAGGGGTGTGATTGGCAAATCCACTGTCGAGTCGATACAGTCCGGGGCACTTTTTGGCTTCGCCGAACAAGCAGATGGCTTGTGCAGGAGATTCAAGGTGGAACTAGGAAAAGGCACCACCGTCATCGCTACGGGTGGCCTTAGCGGTCTGATTTCACGTTACTGTAACGAGGTTGACGTTGTGGAGCCGTGGTTGACGCTTCACGGTCTGCGGCTCATATACGAGATGAACAATCCTTCGAGAGGTTGATTTTTAGGTGTCTGATAGCACTAACGATGGGCCAAGCAAGACTTCAGATGTACCGTACTCCTTTGCCAGAACAAGCGGCACGGCGCAACTGCGAAAGGAGTACGGCCATTTAGGCCAGGGTGAGAGCACCGGAGTGATTCATTCGGTTGCTGGCCGGATAATGCTTCTTCGAACCCAAGGCAAGATTGCATTTGCGGAGCTCAGGGATTCATCTGGTCACATCCAGCTGCTCGCAAGCAGCGACACGGCCGAGAGGTTCGAAGATTTTTCGTCTCTTTCCCTGGGTACCTGGATTGGTGCGACCGGGGAAGTAATAACGACACGCAGAGGTGAACTTTCGATAAAAGTTGAGAGCTGGGTCATCCTGGCCAACGCTCAGAGGGGATTTGGGGATAAGTGGCACGGAGTCACCGACCCGGATACCCGTTATCGGCAGAGGTATGTGGATCTTTGGGCAAATCCAGAGACTAGAACGGTGTTCATCCAGCGCAGCAGGATTGTCTCCGAGATAAGGCATTATTTCGAGACAAGGGGGTTTATGGAGGTGGAGACGCCGCTCCTTCACACGGTTGTAGGAGGTGCTCTCGCCAAGCCATTCATCACTCATCACAACGCGCTTGACATGGACTTGTATTTGAGGATCGCACCGGAACTATATCTGAAACGCCTGGTAGTTGGTGGATTCGAGCGGGTTTTTGAGATTGGGCGCGTGTTCAGAAATGAAGGTATCTCTCCCCGTCACAATCCTGAGTTCACGATGTTGGAAGCGTATCAGGCATATGCTGACTACAACGACATGATGGATCTCATCGAGGATCTTGTGTCCCATCTAGCGCAGGTGGTCTGTGGTTCGATGAAAATTACCTATCAGGGTATTGAGCTTGATCTCACCCCCCCTTGGAAACGCGTCACGATGGAGGAGATCGTTTCAGAACAGCTTGGGAGAGAAGTCCGGCTTTCGATGGACTTCGGTGAGCTGTTGCAGATTGCAAGCGATAACGAAATCTCGGTGGCTCCGGCCTGGGGGCCGGGGAAAGTCCTTTTGGAGATCTACGAAAAGACCACGGAACATACGATTTGGGATCCGGTATTTGTATGCGACTATCCATTGGAGGTTTCGCCCCTTTCCCGGGACCATCGTTCTAAAGCGGATACCGTGGAACGTTTTGAAGTCATTATCGCTGGACGCGAACTCGCAAATGCCTTTTCCGAGCTGATAGATCCGGCTGAACAGCGGAAACGATTTCTGCACCAGGTGGCCCAGGCCAGCGCGGGTGAAGAAGAGACGATGGACATGGATGACGACTACATTCGGGCGTTGGAGTACGGTCTGCCTGCAACCGGGGGTCTAGGAATTGGAATTGACCGTCTCGTCATGCTCCTGACAGACCAGTCCCAGATCCGGGAAGTGGTTGCCTTTCCGACCATGAGGCCCGAACAGGACCGCTAGTCCTGGAGAAGGCCCATTAGACGGTAGGTTCCATTTGTAACCGACTGTCGTTATTAATTTGTTGTCCAACCATTTTCAAGCAATGTACCATTGTCTAACGCGTTCTGCGGCGGCATCATGGGCGTTTCAGCAAGGGGGAAAAGTGTATGGCACATACCTATGAGAAGGCAAGCATCACTGCGGAGTTGGCGAATGAGATCGTCAAGGCAGCAGCCAAAAAGTCTGCCGAAATCGGTGTACCGATGGTCATCGCGGTCGTAGATGAGTCGGGGGTACTCAAGGCTTTTCAAAGAATGGATGGGGCGGCGCTCCTCAGCGTCGATATCGCCCAAAACAAGGCGTATACGGCGGTCAGCTTCGGTATCTCGACCGACGCCTGGTTTGATTTTATCAAGAATGACCCACCCCTTCACACCGGAATAGTCCACACACCACGTCTGGTGGTGTTTGGAGGAGGTTACCCAATAGTTGTAGATGGAAAGATCATCGGAGGCATTGGTTGCTCTGGCGGCCATTATTCGCAAGATATGGTCTGCGCCCAGGCTGGTTTAGAGGCCGTAGGCGGCAATTAGTTCGAGGAGACATCGGCAGATGCGGGGTTCGGACGTGTTGCCAGCCGGTTCCAGATCTTTGCGGATCGCCTGTTCAACCAGGCGCTGTTGGAAATAGGTGAAGCTTATGACGATATGGCTCGGTTCAAGCCATCGGTTCGCCGAGGTGGACTAAACGCGGGCATTGAAGGAGGGAAGCGGAGGCTCTGGCCGGTGCAGGTATTTCTTGGGACAGAGTTGCGGCATTGATCATGGTGGCGAGCTCCAATTGCTAGAGGTTTCTCTGTTTGGGACCCGGGTTGTCGGCAAAGTGGGCGTCGCCAATGGGCATGTTTAACACGTGAGAAGTGCTGGGATGAGGGCGCAATCACCGGTGGATGTTCGTGGGAGTATCCTGTCTTTTAGACTTGTCCGTTTCCTAGCCTTGCCATAGCTGGCCTTGACCTCACGGGTGATTTCGGGATCGCGAGGTCTTGTTCGGTCTTTGACTTAGCTGCCTTGGCTAGGTAAGGTAATGCCGCGGGAAGGAGCAATTGTGGGAAAACTGATGAATCCGGCATCCAACCCTGGAGCGCGGCTTCGAGAGCTGTTGTCGAGACCAGAACCTCTTATGGCCCCGGGGGCTTTTGACGGTTTGAGTGCCAGGCTCATCGAAGAGGCCGGTTTTGATGCGGTTTATATGACGGGATTTGGTGCCGCGGCATCTGTTCTTGGTCGGCCGGATGTGGGACTTTTGACCATGACTGAAATGGTGGAGCACGCTCGTCAAATATCGCAGGCAGTCAGTCCTTTACCGGTTATTGCTGATGCCGATACCGGGTATGGCAATCCAATTTCTGTGATTAGAACCGTACAGCAGTACGAACTTGCAGGGGTTGCGGCGATCCACATTGAAGACCAGGTTGCTCCCAAGAAGTGTGGTCACATGGCAGGGAAAGAGGTCATTCCCAGGCAAGAGATGGTTAGTAAAATTGAGGCGGCCGTAGCTGCCCGGAGGTCATCTGACTTTGGGATAATTGCGCGTACTGATGCCCGCTCAGTTGAGGGCTTGGAGGCTGCGATTGACAGGGCGAGGAGCTATAGAGATGCCGGGGCCGACGTCTTGTTCATCGAAGCTCCTGAGGGAATCGATGAAATTGAGAGGGTGGCCAAGACATTTTCTGACGTCCCTCTACTGTACAACTGGGCCGAGGGCGGAAAGACTCCTCCACTCACATATGAACAGATCAAAAGTCTCGGGTTCAAGATAATCATCTTCCCTGTTGGTGCCCTATTGAGTGCGACCCAAGCGATGAGATTGGTTTTGAAATCCTTACGTGAAGAGGGAACCCCTTTGCAGGTAATGGACAGGATGATTCCATTTCAAGAGTTTCTCAACTTCATCGGGCTTCCAGAGGTGCAGCAGCTCGAACTGAGATACAAGGCCAGGCCTTGAGTGATTCATGACGCGTTTTCGTTAGTTTCTCAGCAGGGGTTGAAGGGGTTTCGGCCTGCCTTCAGGTGTGGTGGGAATTATCCCCGAGGTTCGACATAGGGGCGGACGACGCTGTAGGTCTCGTCCAGCAGGAATTGTGCCATCGATCCGAGCTCATCGGCTAGCGGAGAGTCGAGCTGAGCCGCGCTCAGGTAACTCTTAGTGGCGTATTCTTGAGCATACGACCAGGCCTTGGCAATGCCGCCGGAGGATAGGACGGCCTTGACCGCCTTGTCCACGCTTGCCTGATCCATGTTCCGTGTTAGAAGCGGCTCGAGGTCCGATCTGTACGGCGTTTTTAACGCCTCTATAACCGGAAGAGTGTATATGCCCTCAAGTAGGTCTTGAGCTGGTGTTTTGCCGAGTATTTCTGCACTTGCGACGAGATCGAGAACGTCATCACGTATCTGGAACACGACACCAAGCGAGCGCCCAATTTCTGTGACCGCCTCAATGTGGCTTCGATCAAGGTCGGCGGCGAGGGCACCAATACGGCAGGCGGTGGCCATCAGCGACGCGGTTTTCCCGGAGATTGCTTCAAAATATGATTCCTGGGTTCTCGACACCAAATAGGCAGTCTGTACCTCAAGGATTTGACCGGCGCAAAGATCAGCAAGCGTATTGGCAAGCAACTCGGCGATTTCCTGTCCGAGCCGTGCGGCAATTCCAGCCGCCTTGGCTAGGAGGTAGTCTCCGGCCACGATTGCAATTAAATTTCCCCATCTAAAGTTCACACTGTCAACATTGCGCCTTTGTGAGGCATCGTCCATCACGTCGTCGTGATACAAAGAAGCGAGGTGAACCAGTTCAACGGCAATTCCAGAAAGCAGGACTTCCCGGGTTATCTCAGAGCCCCCGGCAGCCGCAGACGTGATGGCAAGAATGGGGCGTATGCGTTTTCCACCTGCCTCAATCAGATGACGCGAGACTTCAGAGAGGAAATTGTCATCAACGGCGACTGATTCCCTGAGCAACTTCTCAAAGTCCTCAAGGTGGGTATCCAAATTAAGCTGAGTTAAAGCATCTGAAATTTGCACTATTAAAGAAGATAGGCCCTATCGGAAGAAAACTTACAATGGCGGTCAAAAAAGCCGGTCTGCGGGGGTCATCAGAATCTTGGGAAGAATATCGGGCTTTTGTGTGTTGTCTATCGTAGAGAAAAGAAGAAAGAGTTTAAAGCCTTTCGCACAACTTGCATGGTCGCGGTAGACTATTTATAGTCCCATCGACCCGTAGAGGGAGGCGGACAGTTTGTTCGAACGCTTCACAGATAGAGCAAGGCGAGTCTTGGTCCTGGCACAGGAAGAGGCTCGGCTTCTAAATCATAACTTCATAGGAACCGAGCATATCCTCCTTGGATTGATACATGAAGGTGAGGGAGTAGCAGCACGCGCCCTCGAATCCTTTGGTATCACCCTTGAAGCAGTGCGCGAAAAGGTTGAGGAAACGATAGGGCCAGCCGGTGGAGCCACTGCCGGTTCACCACCCTTCACGCCCCGTGCCAAGAAGGTTCTAGAGCTCTCGTTGCGTGAAGCATTGCAGCTGGGACACAACTACATCGGTACCGAGCACATGCTTTTAGGCCTGGTGCGCGAGGGTGAGGGTGTGGCCGCCCAAGTTCTGGTGAGTCTTGGCGCCGATCTTCCCCGAGTTCGCCAACAGGTGATTCAGTTGCTTTCTGGCTACCAGGGCAAGGAGTCTACTGGCGGTGGTGCTGGACCTGCGGCTGCAGCTGAGTCACCGGGTGGTTCTCCGGTTCTGGACCAGTTTGGGCGCAATTTAACCTCAATGGCCCGCGAGAAGAAGTTGGACCCTGTCATTGGGCGAGATCGCGAAATTGAGCGGGTTATGCAGGTTCTTTCACGAAGATCCAAGAACAATCCAGTTCTGATTGGTGAGCCTGGCGTTGGTAAAACTGCGATCGTCGAGGGTCTGGCTCAAAGAATCGTGGCGAATGACGTTCCCGACATAATCAAGGGAAAGCAGCTTTACACCTTGGACCTTGGTGCCCTGGTGGCAGGCAGCCGTTATCGAGGCGACTTTGAGGAGCGTCTAAAGAAGGTATTAAAAGAGATCCGTACCCGTGGTGACATAATCTTGTTCATTGACGAGTTGCACACCCTTGTGGGCGCTGGTGCTGCGGAAGGTGCTATCGATGCCGCGTCAATTCTCAAGCCAATGTTGGCAAGGGGTGAGCTGCAGACCATCGGAGCTACGACGATCGACGAATACCGTAAACATCTGGAGAAGGATGCTGCACTCGAGAGACGCTTCCAGCCAATCAAGGTTGAAGAGCCGGCATTGGTGCATACGATCGAAATCCTGAAGGGATTGCGCGAGCGGTACGAGAGTCATCATAATGTGACCATTACTGATCAGGCCTTGGTCGCGGCTGCCAATCTTGCAGACAGATACATTGCCGACAGGTACCTGCCGGACAAGGCCATAGACCTGATTGATGAAGCGGGAGCTCGACTGCGTATTCGTAGAATGTCGATGCCGCCTGAGATGCGTCAGATTGATGAGGATTTGGCTCGTACGCGGCGGGAAAAGGACAGTGCCATTGAAAAGCAGGCATTTGACGAAGCCAAGCGGTTAGCTAACAAAGAAAAGGAAAAGTTGGACCAGAAGGCGGCGCTCGAGAGTGTTTGGCGGAGCGAAGGACGCGACTTGTTCGATGTCGTCGATGAGGACGTCATTGCCGAGGTCCTGGCCAACTGGACAGGAATACCTGTCTACAAGCTAACCGAAGAGGAGACCGCGAAGCTGCTGCGCATGGAGGATGAACTTCACAAGAGGATCGTCGGCCAGCAAGAGGCCATCTCTGCACTGTCGCGCGCAATTAGGCGCACAAGGGCAGGCCTGAAGGACCCGAAGCGGCCAAGTGGCTCATTTATCTTCCTTGGTCCAACCGGTGTTGGAAAGACCGAGCTTGCTAAGACGCTTGCCGAGTTCTTGTTTGGTGATGAATCAGCGTTGATCCAGTTGGACATGAGCGAGTACATGGAGAAGCACACCGTTTCCCGTCTGGTCGGTTCCCCGCCTGGATATGTCGGATACGACGAAGGTGGCCAGCTGACCGAGGCTGTTAGGCGCAAGCCGTTCTCGGTGGTCGTCGTTTCCGAGATTGAAAAGGCTCACCCTGACGTGTTCAATACGCTCCTTCAGATCCTTGAAGACGGCAGGCTGACTGATTCACAGGGAAGGACTGTCGACTTCAAGAACACGATTTTGATCATGACATCCAACCTTGGATCTGCAGATCTGCGCAAGGCGAGCATCGGTTTTGGTCAGACTTCCGAGGCGGTTACCTATGAGAGGATGAAACTCAAGGTGAACGAGGCTCTGAAGGCGCACTTCAAGCCGGAGTTCTTGAACCGTATCGATGATGTCATCGTGTTCCACGAACTCTCAAAGACTGAGGTGACCGAGATCGTCGATTTGCTGATCAAGAGGGTTCAGCTCCACCTCGAGTCTCTAGGAATTGGATTCGAGATGACTCAGGCCGCCAAGGAACTGGTGGCAGAAAAAGGCTACGACCCAACGCTTGGTGCGCGGCCTCTTCGTCGTGCAATCCAGCGGATGGTCGAAGACCAGCTGTCTGAGAGACTTCTCTGGAAAGAGTTCAGAGTCGGCGAGACGGTCATTGTCGACGCTCAGGATGGTGAGATTGTTTTCAAATCAGTCGAGGGATTCGTTCCTCCGGCAATTGAACTGGCTGAGTCTGGCTCAAGCGTAGATCCGGTTTAGTTCAGAATCTGTTGACCATATATCGAGGGAGGCGCTGCCTCCCTCGATTTTGTTAATCTCGTCTATTGGTGCGATCGGTCGGGTAAGTTACCTGCCCTGGCCGTGGAGGTGGCCTGATGTCACAGCCGTCACCTAAGGTGTTGGGGTGTCCAAAGCCAAAACTCGTTATTTATGCAACAATTGTGGGGCCTTGCACCTCCAGTGGAGTGGAAAATGCGGCTCCTGTGGCCAATGGAACGCTCTTTCAGAATCTCAAGAGGATGGAGTAGATCTTGGAAAGGTGGTGCGCGTCCGCAGGATAGCGAACCGCCCCTCTGTCTGTGACTCCCAGGACCTGGGATCAAAGCCTTTCGCATTGGAGACCATATCGACTGGTTCGTTTGAGTTTGACAGGTCGCTTGGTGGAGGTGTGACTCTCGGATCGGTCACGCTGATCGGCGGAGAACCTGGTATCGGGAAATCTACGCTGCTTACCCAATTCCTAGCCACTGCGGCTAATGGTGGTCACCGCTGCCTCTATGTCAGCGCCGAAGAGTCTCAGCCGCAGGTTGCTGGTCGAATCTCGCGGCTTGGTGGGGCGGATTCGTCGATTGGGATTCTCATAGCCAATGAACTTGAGGACATAGAAGAGCAGCTTCTAAGCTACAAGCCCGAAATTGTCGTAGTTGACTCGATACAGACCGTCTCTGACTCATCCTTGGCATCCTCGGCGGGGAGTGTCAACCAGGTACGCGAGTGCGCGACAAGGCTGAGCGATATTGCCAAGTTTGAGGGAATAGCTCTATTGCTTGTTGGCCATGTGACCAAAGACGGTACCTTGGCGGGTCCCAGGGTTTTGGAACACCTCGTGGATACTGTGGCGTATTTCGAAGGAGACAGGGATTCAACTCTGAGGATTCTGCGAGTCATCAAGCACCGGTTTGGACCGGTAGGAGATCTCGGGATGTTCGAAATGGGAGATGCAGGTCTGGCGGATCTCGAGAACGCTACCGGAGTCCACCTTGTCGACCGTGTTGAGGGACAGCCGGGCAGCACCGTGTTCCCCGCTCTCGACGGCAGGCGGGTGATGTTGACCGAGGTTCAGGCCTTGGTCGTTCCCACGGCTTCAGAGCAGCCCAGACGGGTTGTTACAGGACTTGAGATGAGCCGAGTTCTACTCCTTCTGGCAGTTTTGGAAAAAAAGATCGGAGTCCGTTTGCACAACAAGGACGTCTTTCTTTCCGTGACCGGCGGAGTGAGGCTTTCAGATCCGGCAGCCGATCTCGCGGTTATCGCCGCGGTTGTATCTTCTCTGGTGGACAGGCCGGTGGCTCCGTCGATCGTTTTTATTGGGGAGGTTGGACTAGGTGGTGAAATCCGCACTGCGTCTAATACCAGACAGAGGATTTCGGAGGCTTATCGACTTGGGTTTACCATGGGAATAGTAGGAGTGAACTTTGTAGAGGATGTCGCGGGAGTGTCAACTGTGAGAGTAAAAGACGTTCGAGCTGCTCTTGCTGAGGCATCGCTACATTTTCGTTAAGCGTTAGAGGGTTAGACTGTCCATATGGCAAAACCACCAGCATTGATAGAAGCTCTTCGACAAGTCTCTCCAGGTACTGGACTGCGTGAAGGTCTGGACAGAGTATTGCAGGCGCGAATGGGTGCGTTGATTCTTCTCGGTGACAGTTCTGAGGTGCTTTCGATCTGCTCGGGTGGATTCTTGGTGGATGCCGAGTACTCACCTCAGAAGCTCTTTGAACTGGCGAAGATGGACGGCGCCATCGTGCTTTCCGCGGATGGATCCCGTATCGCGAGGGCTAACGTGCATTTGGTGCCGGATGCGATGGTCCCAACCTCAGAAACCGGCACCAGACACCGTACAGCCGAAAGAGTTGCGAGAAGTGTGGACGTTTCCGTGTTCGCAGTATCGGAGGAGCTTTCTGTTATAACCGTCTACCGCCAGGGCTATAAGAGTGTAATCGCCCCGACGCCGGTTCTCCTTTCTAGGGCTAACCAGGGTCTCGCAACTCTTGAGAGGTACAGGGACCGTCTCAGCACCGTCATGTCGACCCTTGATTTGCTGGAGATCCGGAATCAGGTGACCTATCGGGATGTGATAATTGCGATTCAACGTTCTGAGATGGTTAGAAGGATCGACGAGGAGATCGAGAGTTATTTGATCGAACTTGGCGATCAGGGTCGTTTGATCTCTTTGCAACTTGAAGAGTTGTGCTATGGGATCGTTTCCGAGTACAACAACGTGATCGAGGACTATCTGGGTCCCTGCACCGCTGGAGACGTCGACAAGATCAAGGCATACCTGGCTTCGCTTGAAACCGATGAGCTACTCGATGTCTCGGTGGTCGGCATGGGCCTGAGAGAAATGGCCCCTCCTAGCTCACCGCTACACCGCTATGATGACGGAACCAACGAGGCACTTCAGGCAATGCTTGGAACTTTCATGGAGCCGAAAGGATTTCGAATCCTTAGCAAGGTATCCCGGATGCCTGAGGATGTGAAGCAAACGGTCATCTCGAAACTCGGTTCGCTTTTTCCAATAGTTGAGGCGGCTGAATCGGAAATTGCATCTTTGCCAGGCGTTGGAAACCATTGGGCCAAAGCTATAAAGGATCTTTTTAACCAGTATGCCTGACCCGCACGGTCGGAGTTTCCCACGAAGTGGTCGACACCTGAACCAGTTGAAAATCAGCTGGAGATTTGTTCGAGCATGTCTCTTTGGAGAATCTTGTAGCGCCTGTCGTTGATGTCGAGAAATCCCGATTTTACAAATGAGGCCAGGGTCTTGTTTACGCGTTCCCGAGATGCGCCGACTAATCCGGCAAGCTCCTCTTGAGTAAGTGGAATTACAAATTCGTCGGAGTCTCCGGCTATCTCGAGGATTCTTTTGGCGGTTCTACCTGTCACGTCGAGGAACATGGCATCAGCTAGGGCATCGTCGGTGGAGCGAAGGCGCTGGGCGAGAAGAGACACCAGTGTCCACAAGAGAGTAGGCCTGGCCTCAAGCGCGCGTCTGATTGGTGGGTATGGCACTTCGATAAGCAGAGAGTTTTCCACGGCTCTGGCTGTGGCGGATCTAAGCTGATCTTCGAAAAGCCCCATTTCGCCGAAGAGGTCTCCCGGCTCGATCAGAGCCACCATTGAATCTTTGCGGTCAACGAACGACTTGATGATTGCCATGCGGCCTTCGGCCACGATATAAAGTGTGCTTGCCTCATCGTTTTCCAAAAACAGGTCGGTTCCCCGCTTTATATTGATGACTCGGAGCGCCTGAAGTACTTCATCAAGTGTTGCTTCATCGAGCATGCTGAACAGTGTTGTCTGACGCAATAGTTGTCGTGGATCCATGTCTATTCAAACTAGTAGTAGATCTGGGTAAATTGTGAGGTCTAGAGTCTCATGTTATTCAACTAGGCTGGAATGGCCTTCATACTTGTGAACGCTGTCGTTTAGTCTTACGCTAGTAGTAGGCGCTTCCATTTGGCAGGAGAGAGATGGCTTTTGAAGTTGGCGACAAGGTAGTTTATCCTCATCACGGCGCGGCGGTGATTGAGAGGCGAGAGACCAAAGAGGCATTTGGCGAGAAGCGCGAATACCTTGTTCTCAGATTGGCCTACGGTGATTTGACGCTGATGGTTCCCGCGGACAATACAGATGAAGTTGGACTTCGCGAAGTAATTAACGATGAGGAAGTTGAAGAGGTATTTGCCGTCCTTCGCAAGAAGGAAGCCAGGATGCCGACCAACTGGTCACGTCGGTACAAGAACCATGTCGAGAAACTGAAGTCTGGCGACATCTACCAGGTCGCGGAAGTGGTTCGCAATCTATCCATAAGGGACAAAGACAAGGGTTTGTCTGCCGGCGAAAAGCGAATGTTGGCACGTGCGCGTCAGATCCTGATTTCAGAGTTGACTTTCGCATGTGGGGTCAGCGAGGAAGAGGCTGAGGCAAAACTGAACGCAGCTCTACCTTAGTCTTTTGATGAAGCGACGAGGGCGAAGATCTCCACTCGCTTGTACTTGGCCCATGGTTTTGCTAGGAGCTGGTCTGCGTGAGCATTAGGAGTGCCGCGATAGTGGTTTCAGCAGGTAAAGGCGTCAGATTCGGTGGCCTGAAGCAGCTGGAGCCGATCGGGGACCACAGGGTTATAGACGTTACTCTTGCTGTCGCAAGAAAGTGCGTCGATTATGTTATCTGCGTGAAGGTTCCCGGGACGGATTTCGGCGAACTGAGTGCTGACGTGGTAGTTGATGGCGGTGAATCAAGATCGGACTCAGTGCGTGCCGGGCTCGCAGTTGTTCCCCATGACGTGAAATGGATTCTCGTGCACGATGCGGCCCGACCTTTGGCATCTATTGGATTGTTTGAGAGAATTCTTGGCCGTTTGGAGGATGGCGCGCCTGCGGTGATCCCGGTCATTGGCATTACCGACACCGTGAAAGAGGTGGTCGGTAATAAGGTTGTGGCCACCTTGGATCGGTCCACGCTGTTCAGGGTTCAGACTCCGCAGGGATTTCAGAAGGCGATTCTTCAGCTTGCCTACGATGGTCCTGTTGACGCGACGGACGATTCGCAGGCAGTGGAGCAGATTGGCGTTATCGTGGAAGCGATTTTGGGCGATGAGAACAACTTCAAAATAACTACGTCTTCTGACCTGGAAAGGGTCAGGGAACTGATGAGAGATCGTGGAAATTCCTAGTCCTCCCAAGCTCAGGATAGGAAACGGGTTCGACATTCACCCCGTGTCAAATGATCCTTCGAGGCCTTTGATTCTGGGCGGGGTGGAAGTATCCTCTGGCTTCGGTCTGCTGGGCCACTCGGATGCCGACGTGGTCTGCCACGCCGTGTCGGATGCCGTACTCGGGGCAGTCGGTCTCGGGGGAATCGGGGATCATTTTCCGGATGACGATCCGTCTTTGGAGGGAGCGAACAGCCTAATGCTGTTGTCCAGATGTGTTCAAATGGCGGCTGAAAAGGGCTGGTATTTGATCAACGCCGATGTGACGGTAATTGCTCAACAGCCCCATTTGTCGGGTTTTCTCGTCGAGATCTCATCTTCGGTCTCATTGACAGTTTCCGCTCCAGTGTCAGTCAAGGCGAAGAGTCCCGAAAGAATTGGCTCACTTGGCGACAATCTCGGCATGGTTGCGTTGGCAAGCGCCCTATTGTGGCAGCCTTAGAAAAGGATGGTTGCATGGCAAACGCGCGGAGAGTTTCCTCAAGCGGTCCAAAGCCGAGTCAGAGTCGGAGTTCCGGCCATAGGAAGGCCTCAGGATTGTCGGGTCAGGTGGAAAGGAGGCCTTTCGTTGCTAAAGACAGAGGTCTTGGCGGGGACCAGGTTGAGGGCCGCCAGGCCGTAAGGGAGCTTCTTCGTGCCAATAGACGCAGAGTCAAGGAGGTCTGGCTTTCAGATTCGGTGGAAAGAGTCGGCATTGTGGAGGAGATTCTCGACCTTGCGTTCAAGGCGCGGGTTCCAGTAGTCACAGTGTCTCGCGTCAAATTGGACAAGACAGCCGGTTCAGAGGGTTCTCAGGGCGTGATCGCCTTCACTGAGAAGCTAAACGAGGTACTTCTGGAGGAGCTCCTAAAACCACTAAATGGCGTGAAGCCATTTCTGGTAGTGATCGACGGAGTGACAGACCCATACAATCTGGGCGCCATCTTGCGAAGCGCCGAGTGTGCCGGGGCGACTGGAGTTGTCGTTCCCGAGCATAGGTCGGTTCACGTGACGCCTGCCGCAACGAAGTCTGCCGCAGGGGCCATCGAATATCTGCGGTTCGCACTCGTTCCGGGGATTCCCAACTGTTTGCAGGAGTTGTCCAAAGCCGGCGTTTGGTGCATAGGACTTGATGGCGAGGGGCCTCAAAGTATTTACGATGTCTCGTTATACGATCAGCCGTTGGCCTTAGTCTTTGGAGCGGAAGGTAAAGGGCTCTCACCGCTGGCAAAGCAGCGTTGCGACATTGTCGCCTCGATACCCCAGCGGGGTCACATTCCATCGCTGAATGTCTCCAATGCGGCGGCTCTGGCAATGTTCGAGGTCGCTCGCGCAAGGGCTTGATGCGAAGAGTTGGAGCCTGCCCGGTCAGCATCACCGTAGGCATGCTGTAGCTATATCTGTACCTGGTTTGAGCCGGTGGTCGGACTCGAACCGACGACCTGACGATTACAAATCGCCTGCGCTACCAGCTGCGCCACACCGGCTAGGCAAACGAGTTTATATGTGGCCAAGCAAAACCATGACAGATTCAGAAAACTGGTTGTCGGAAGCGTCGAAATCCACTCTGAATCGGGAGTCGGTCAATATTGCTCAACTTGATTGCTACTTTGAATGGCGTGCTGCGAGTCTCAACATACGAACTGCCGATGACTTTCTGGAAAGCCGATTAGGTAGATTGTGTAATTACAATTACGTAAGTTGGCTATAATCTAAGTGGTGTTTGGCAACTGGTTGTCAAATTGTCGTATTGACTTGGAAGGAGTGCGACTTGCCAGCTGGCAACGGGGAATCTCGACGACCGAGTAGTTCCGGTGCGTCGCGAAATCGAGGGGGTGCTTCCTCCGGAAGGGCCTCAGGTGCCAGAGTTCCTAAATCAAGGTCCAGACCAAGTTCATCTGCCAGAATAAGGGCTCAGCGGGAAATGGAGGCGGTCTCAACAAAGACACGGCGCTCCAATAAAGCGGCAGGCAAAGGCGCAATTCTGATTCTTGCGATATCGCTCATTGCCATCAAGGCCTTTTCGTCGCTGCCTTCGACCGTAAAAACCTCTGCAGATAAGAGCCTCGGAATTTCCAAGACCGTGTCATCCACCACAACGACTTTTGCCAAGTCGGTCTCCTCCGTGCCACCCACTTCGAACTCTGGAATCACCGGAGGGTCGGTAAGTCCTGACCAAGTGGTGTTGCCTCAGATCTCACCCTCCGGACCTTCTTCCAGCTCAAGCCCAACCACTACATCGTCGAGTAGGCCAGCTGTCACCACGACTGTGAAGGCTGCAACAACCTCCGGTACGTCCTCTGGCAACTCGCTGGTGACAGTGCGCGTCTTCAACGGTACCAACGTGGCCGGGGCCGCAGGAAAGGTTACGAACCAGTTGGCGCAGCTTGGATATGATGTTGTGGCCGCGGCAAATGCCACGACTCAGAACATAACTGTTACGGACATTTACTACTCACCGGGATTCCAGCCGCAGGCCGATCACCTTGCCCTGGTTCTTGGCCTTGGCACCGCATCAGTCAAACAGATATCGTTTTCTGCTCCAATTCCAGCAGTGCAACCTTCGGATTTGAATGTCGTGCTCGGAACCGACAAGGCTGGCTGAGTCAGTAAATTTGGTGGTTGCGTGGCCATCCACGTGCGGATACGGCTATTTATGCTTGTGTTTGATGGCACGGCAATTTGGTTAGGCTTATCTTATGCCACACTTTGATACCGCAGACCTGCATCCGGTCACGCCGGAGAAGCTCAAGGAGCTCAGCTCATATGGTCTTCTAGGAGCCATTGGGATCAGTCTGACTCGTTTTGACGATGCGAGGCTTTATGGGGAGGTTGAAGTCGGCGATAAACACCAGGCGCCAAATGGCTATCTCCATGCCGGCGTGGTCGTGTCCTTGGCCGATACGCTCTGTGGAATCGGATGCCAACTTCTGTTGCCCGACGGGGCCACTGGTTTCACCACGGTTGAACTGAAGACCAACTTCCTTTCGACGGCAATTGCTGGCACAATTTATGGAGTCGCCCACATGGTCCATGGTGGCAGGACCACACAGGTTTGGGACTGTCAAGTCACCAGCGGTTTGACCGGCAAGACCATGGCGGAGTTCCGGTGCACCCAGCTGGTTGTCTATCCCAAACATAAGTGATGGCTGACATCTCACATGCCTGTGATCCCAGCGCCTTGCGGGTTACTCCTTTGAAAAGGGCATTGGTGGCGCCAGACAAATTTCGGGGTACAGCCTCGGCGTCGGATGTGGCGCAGAGTATGTCAGCAGTCCTCGTCAGTGCCGGATATCAGGTCGAGATCTTTCCAATGTCTGACGGAGGGGAGGGTTTGCTGGAAGTTTTTGACGGTTCGCTGAGGAGCGTTTTGGTCACTTCCGCAACGGGCAAGAGGATCAGTGCGAGTTACAAGATGCATAACAATACGGCAATCATCGAAATGGCAACGGTGGCTGGTTTGACACTGGTTGGAGGGGCAAGTATCAACGATCCAATGACTGCAACGACCAGAGGGGTTGGAGAACTTATCAAGGCTGCCATATTTGCGGGTGCAAAAAGAGTCATCGTTGGCTGTGGGGGTTCTGCCACCACCGATGGGGGACTTGGTGCCATCGAAGCTCTGGAGCCGGTGGTACGGCTTAAAGGTACTGAGCTGGTCGTGGCCTGTGATGTGGAGACACTCTTTTGTGACGCCGCTCGGGATTTTGCTCCGCAAAAAGGCGCAACTCCTGCTCAGGTTGCATTGTTGAGTCTCAGGATGGAGGCTCTGGAGCGGCAGTACAAGTCGCGTTTTGGAGTGGACGTCTCTTCGTTGAAAGGTGGAGGAGCAGCCGGTGGACTCGCCGGAGGGTTGGCTGCGATTGGAGGGCGGCTGGTTGCCGGTTTCGAGGTGGTGGCCGAGGCCAATGGCATATACGAGGCGCTAGAAGGCGCCTCACTGATAGTTACTGGAGAAGGCTATCTTGACGCTCAGAGCTACAGGGGCAAAGTGGTGGGACACGTCACCTCAATCGCATCGGACCACTCGATTCCATTTCTCGTAATTGTTGGGGATTACGACCAGGAAGTGTTGGCCCACAGGAAGGATAGATCAAGAGTATTTTCGCTGGTAGCGCAGGTTGGAGAGAAAGTCGCGCTCGATTCAACGCTAGAGTCGGTCAAGGTCGTTCTCAAGTCGGCTCTTATTTCAAATGGGCTTTGGAGCGTATGACAAGTTATTAAAGGGGACGGACCTGTCCGGCCTGCCATGTCGAATCATCCGATGCGCCGCAGAGGGAGCGCGTGGAGCTAATTTCGGCCTTGGGAAGGATTGTCGAAGCGAGTCCCTAAGTGGTCTGAGGCGAGGGTCACGAAAGCCCTTGGCGGTTGTGAAGCCGTTTCCAAGTTTGACCTCCGGGATTGAACCGATTCCGTATCTGAGGTGCCGCCGATGAGCCGTTCAACGTCAATAATGTGCCCGATCCCCAAGTGGGTCGGCTTTGCCCGAATCGTGCCGAAATGCCAAATTCCCACTCTGAGGCTGGCCAAAGGTGGGCCAACTCAGGAAAGCACATGGATTTCAGCGGCCTTGCAACGAGTTCGGTGATGCGGCTGTCTAGGAATCTCACTTTATCTTCCGAAACGGTTTTTACGGGCTGGTTGTAGGTTTTCTTGGCAAGGATGGCGTCGGACAAGTTGAGTCTCGTAAAGATGAGCTCAGGTCAGGCCCGGATTGAAGTTGGGCGTGTCCGCGTCAACGAGCACAAAGACGTCGCTCGGAGGGCGTCTGACGTTTCGTCATTGGCTCGATCTTGCCGGCCGGTTGGTCCTGTCCTGTCTGTCTGATGACGTTCGGCCCGGATTTGTACGCTGTGGCGCTTGAATCTGTGGAATCATCGCCGATCACAGCTATTTCGGTGAGCCTTTCTTGGCCGCCGGAATACCGCGATGCCGGCCGAGCCACGATGTTCCTGATTGTTTGCTCCTCATTCCCAGCTGGGATGAGATCGGCGCGGGTTGGCGCTACAGGAAGTCGATAAATCTGTGGACAACTCATGGTCTGGCGCTTTCAACTTTCCAGGGGCAGTCGCAACAGTTGCTCTCGCTTCTGCCGGAC
>JAJYDM010000038.1 GCA_021777475.1 Actinomycetes bacterium
GAAATAGCGCTAAAAGCGGGGATACCGTCTGTGGCGGAGGCGAACCGGAGTATTTCAACTTCTGGGTGTGGCCCGTGGCTTTGCCGCCACTTGCCCTGACTCCGCAGATGGATCTGGGGACTGTTGGATAAGGGTCCTTTGAACTGGCCCATCGAACAACATGGCCAAATGATGGCCGACTCCTATTGTTGAGCACCAAGAACAATTACCGTGGAGAATTGTCGACCATCTCGCAAATATGTCACACTCACATTGGTACCAGGCGCATGGGTGAGAGCAATCGCCACCAATTGGTCCGTGGAGATGGCCGGCTTACCTGAAAGCATCGTCATAATATCACCCACTAAAAGTCCGGCACGACTTGCAGGCCCATTCGGATCTACGTAGGTAACTAGTATTCCAGTAGATGTTCCCGCTTGAACAGAGGAATCTGACGGGACCGGCTCAGCGGTCAATCCCAGATCAGCATGAGTTACCCTGCCTGTCTCAATAATTTGATTGACAATAGGTGCCATGACATCGACTGGAATCGCAAATCCTAAACCAATACTTCCACCGCTGGCCTGGCCGGATTCATTCGGAATGGTTGCACCTGCAGATGGTATGCCAATGAGACTGCCGCTGCAATCGACGAGTGCACCTCCGCTGTTGCCGGGATTTATTGCCGCATCGGTTTGTAATGCGTTTATGAGGACGGCAGACTTCCCGTTTTCCCCTGGAACGCTAATAGTACGGTCAAGAGCACTAATGATTCCGCTGGTCACGGTACTTGAAAGACCAAGCGGCGATCCGAGCACAACAACGGGTTCACCGATCTCAACTGTTCCAGAAGACCCCAAAGCTATATTCGACAATGGTCGTGCCACGCTCACCTTCAACACCGCCAAGTCGGTCAGTGGATCGCGACCGATAATGATAGCCGGCGCGATGGCACCGTCGTTGAAACGAACTTGGACCGAACCGCCATCTGCCGCAATCGAAACAACGTGATTGTTTGTGACGATATACCCGTTAGAGCGTATGACTTCACCTGATCCAGTGTCACCGACCACTTCACCACTAGCGGAAGCGGTCCCAGTGGCGCTAACGGTGACAACTGAGGGCAAATCTTTTGTGGCAATAGCGGTCACCGAGCATGGGGCATTCCCCCCAGTGGCGGGAGTTGCGGTACCACGGGCATTCCATGCCGGACCAAGTGCATAAGCTATAACTCCCCCTGCGAAACCACCTACCAACGCAACAAACAATATCGTTACTGCAAACGCACTACGCCAACGTCGACCCGAACTCTCCCATTCACCCATCCACTTGCTCCCCCTGATTCAGCAAGCCACAACTCATATTACCACTGAGCCCCACTTGCGATACACAACGAAATCCGAGGCAGCTAGCCTAGGCAATCGCTCCCGTGAACGCCACCATAACGGCTTCCTAAGTGCCACAACGTCCTTGGTTGTTCTCACACCTTCAAGAAATGGCCGACTTCAGCACGTTCTCGCGCCAAAATCCCTAAACGGACACTTTGCGGAAGCAGGGCAAGGCCAATGAAATCGAAACCGCGCAGCAGCACAATCAATCATGACCATGGAAACCAGGGATTGTTGCATCTCGCCCCGCTGCGCTCTGCATTCAAGCGAAAGATTGCCGAACGACAAGACAAGTCCCCGCCTTTGGATCCGCAGGCAGGGACTCTCACAACTCCGGTCAGAAATGACTTGCCTCTATGCTACTGCCTCGGCCTTTTCATTACGCATGTACGCGAACCAGTAAACGGCTGCCACAAAGATCCAACCGCCAATTGCATTTCCAATGAAAGCGGCGCTCAACTCGCTGAAGGCACTCCCCCAGCTGATGTTGCCATGGATGAAAATCGCCGCAGGAATGAAAAACATGTTCGCGACAACGTGCTGGAATCCAACTGCCACGAAAGTCATTATCGGGAACCAAACCGCGAAAATCTTGCCGATTATATCCTTGGCACCGATCGCCATCCAGACTGCTAATCCAACCAGCCAGTTGCATCCAATTCCAGACGCAATGGTCGCCAGGTACGAAAGGTGAACCTTGTCAGTAGCCAATGCAATTGTCGCCGTACTCCATGGAGCCGTTGTTAGCAATTTCGCCATGTAACCGAACACATATGCGACAAACACCGACCCTATAAAGTTGCCAATGGCAACCCAGAACCAGTTGTAGATTAGCTTGATTCCGGAAATCTTGCCGCTGTGCAGAGCCAATGGAAGGCTCATCATGTTTCCCGTCAACAGTTCCGCACCGGCGATGACACAAAGAATAAGTCCTACGGGAAAGACAGCTGCGCCAATAAAAAGCTTTAACGTTCCAAACGTTGCCGGAATTCCAGCGGTTACACGGAGATCGACAAGACCTCCTAAAGCGATGAAGGCACCGGCCAGGAATCCCAGTACTAGCAATTTACCTATGCTTAACTTCGTCTTTGCCACGCCCGCTTCGACCGCCGATGCGGCAATTTCCGGCGGTGAAAGGAAGTTATTCATTAATGACCTCCCATAATTAAGTAATACCAAATTGGAGGTTATACCCCATGTAGTATTCTTACAAGGATTGAAACCAACAAATATCCGCAACTGGTGATTGATGTGGGACTCGACAAGGATTTCCGTTGAGGTATCGGCGGAATTATAGCCCCATAATTCCCCACATTGCGGTGTCCGAATCGCCTTCAGTGCACAGGATCCAGCACGCCTGATCCACAATCAAACACAGGTTTGAGACGCACAAGATACCCAATGGAAATCGTCACAAGGGATAAACTCCATTTCCAATTAAGGATGAAGTTCGTATGACACCTAGTCTTCTAGTCTTCCTCAACTCTTGCGACTAGAGCCAGGTCTTCCGCCATTACCCAGCCGAATGCGCACACGCAGTCGAAACGGGCCGCATCAAGTGGCTCGAAAAATTTAGCAAACTCATCGAACTTGCCATTAAGGCTTAGATCGGTGAAATCGATGTACCCATCAACCCTTCCGGTGCCCGCTAATACGAAAGTTCTATCATCGAGTCTGTGTTCGGCGCCAAACCTCTTTGCCAAACGCCGCGCCCAGGCGCGCTCCTCACCAGTCGGCTTATACCCAGGACGTGGCACAACATCAATAAGGCTGTCCAAAAGCGCATATCCATGTGAGGAAATGAGCCTACATCCAATCAGAACGTCCTCGTCGGGAAATGCAAGAACGGCTTTCCTGTACTGATCCTGGAGCATGGACTTCAGAATCTCAGAGCCATCCTCGCCGTCTCTGATGGTCAGGATCCCCATCACGATTGCTGGAGTGCCACCAATCCTCTCCAACGTGTAAAAGGCAAAACCAACCAACTCGTCACCAATGTGGGCATCAGTGACGAGCACCCAGTCTTCCTGCTGTTTAGATAAAAAGCCTAGATCGAACCCAGATCCGCCCTTTTCTGCCAAGTCTGCCATCGCAGCCAATTCGGCATCACCTAGTGCGGTACAGTCTTTGGTCGAAACATCAATCGGCATGGTAATACAGAATCTCCTGAAGATCTACCTTCAAACATTCTAGTCGTTCAGATGAAGTTTCGGAACCATGGGAACCCAGCTATGCGCTCAGGCTGGTTATTCCGCTTGAATCGAAGATGGCATTGGCTCCGAATAAGACGCGAAGTTCGCCGATTAGCCCACCCCTGTCGTTTACCCTGAATTCGATGGGCAGTTGGTAGACGTCCTCCCCTATGTGCAAACGAACAGGGACATTCCCGTGGTGGTCACTCAGCAGGCTTTTCAATCTAGAAAGGTTGCTCTGGGTGAGCTGGGTCAATCCAATTCGAATCCCCAGAGGCTGATTTGAACCCGCGGTCAGATTTGGACGCGAAAGCGAGTAGGCCACAATTTTCGCCTGATCATCCCTTGTGTCCACCCTACCTTTCACCACGAAAATGGCGTCTTCTTCGAGCATCGCGCCGAACTCAGCCATCTGGCGCGGAAACAGAAAGACCTCAATTGAGGACGTTAGATCTTCAAGTACAAAGTTTCCCATCAGGTCGCCGCGCTTGGTGTATCGCCTACTCACGGTCGTCGCTACCCCACCAACAGTTATCATTTCGTCGCCCCGCTGAGTGGTTGGAAGTTCCAGCGCTTCAGAGATGGAAAACTCCGCGAACCTGGAGAGCGCCTTCTCCAGACCGAGCAAAGGATGATCAGATACATATAGACCCAGCATCTCCTTCTCCGATGCAAGTAGCTCAGACTTTTCAAACTCGACATCAGGAATGGTCACCTCGATATTGGGAGAGGAATCCGGCTCATCGATCGGCGAGTCAAACAGGCTCATGATTCCGGCCTCGATCTCTTTGCGTTTTGTCAAGGCGCGGTCGATTGTGGTTTCGTATATAGCAAGCAGGCCCTTCCTGGGATGACCCAGCGAATCAAATGCTCCAGACCGGATAAGCGCCTCCACGCTTCGCTTATTTAAGGCCACCGGATCAACCCTCATACAGTAATCCACAAAAGACCCAAACGGCCCATTCTTGTCCCGCTCCAAAACGATCAGCTCGACCACGGACTCACCAACGTTGCGCACCGCCGCAAGACCAAACCGAATAGCCCCATTGCCTTCCGACGAAGGAATTGCTGTGAAATCCGAACGGGAGACATTGACATCTGGCACCATCACCTGAATCTGGTGATCACGGGCATCAGACAGGTAGACCGCAGTCTTCTCTTTGTCATCTTTGACAGAGGTGAGGATCGCAGCCAGGAACTGTACCGCATAGTTTGCCTTTAACCAAGCAGTTTGATAAGCGATGAGACCGTAACCATAGGAGTGACTCTTATTGAACGCGTAATCCGCAAATGGTTCAATTATGTCGAAAAGCGCGGTCCCTCTCGGTTCTCCATACCCTGATCGTTGACACCCCTCGACAAACTTCTCCCTTTCAGCCTGGATCAGCGACCGAATCTTCTTGCCGCAAGCCTTGCGGAGGTTGTCAGCCTCAGCGAGGGTATATCCGGCAAACTTCTGAGCCACCCTCATCACTGACTCCTGATATATCATCAGCCCGTAGGTGTCAGCAAGAATGTCCTTTAGATCTTCGTGGATATAATCGATTGACTTGCGTGCATTCTTTCGGTCCGCGTAGTCATTGTGCATGTTGGCGGCCATTGGCCCAGGCCTGTAAAGCGCGACCAATGCCGCGATGTCGTCGAAACTTGTGGGCGCAAGTGAACGCATCAAAGCCCTCATTGGACGACCCTCAAGCTGGAACACCCCTATTGAATCCCCTTCCCGAAGCATCGCTAGGGTCTTGTCGTCGTCCAAAGGTACCGAATCAATGTCAGGTCTCACGCCGGTCGTCTCAGCAATGAGGTCCAAAGCGCGCTCGATTATCGACAGGGTCCTAAGGCCAAGGAAGTCCATCTTGAGCAGGCCAAGCTCCTCCACGCCGTGCATCTCATACTGTGTGACTATCGGCGCCTGGTCGGCGGGGCTGCCCGGATCCGGCTTACGCTGAATTGGAAGATATTCCGTTAATGGCTCATGAGTAATTACCACTGCCGCGGCATGAATTCCGTCCTGACGGCGCAAACCCTCAAGTCCCCGGGCGACTTCAATCACGCGCCTAGCGTCGGAATCAGACTCACACATCTCCCTGAGGTCCGAGGCCATATTGAAACCATCCTCATATCCCTCAACCCGGTCGAGGCAGGCCCTCAAGGGGGTATCCCTGCCCATTATGAGTGGAGGCATGGCTTTCGCAATCTTGTCGCCAATTCCATAGGGATACCCCAACACTCTGGCCGCATCCCGCACAGCTGCTCTGGCCTTAATTGTGGAGAACGTAACGATCTGCGCTACCCGATCCCAGCCATAACGCTCGGTGGCATAACGAATCATGTCCGAGCGATACCGCTCGTCGAAGTCCATATCGATGTCAGGCATCTGAATTCGACCCGGATTGAGAAACCTCTCGAACAAAAGGTCGTATTTGATCGGATCCAAATCGACAATGCCAAGACAGTAGGCGACACAGCAACCGGCAGCCGAACCTCTCCCCGGCCCCACCCTGATCTTATTGTCCTTGGCGTACTTAATAAGATCCCATACCACGAGAAAGTAGGCTGAAAACCCCATTTCCGAGATGACGGAAAGCTCGTAATCAAGTCTTGTCTTAACTTCTTCGCGCAGGTCGGCTCCATATCTGACCGCCGCCCCTCTGTATGTGAGATGCCGTAGATACTCTGCGGCCGACTCCTCGTAAGACTTCTCGCTTTGAAACTCTATGGGGACAGGGAACTCTGGAAGCTTTGGCTTTCCAAATTCAATCTCAACCTGTGCCCTTTCAGCAATCCACAAAGTATTATCGCAAGCTTGCTCAACACCGGAAAATAGTTCCCGCATTTCGGCAGCGCTCTTTAGATAGTGCTGATCTCCGTGAAACTTGAAGCGCTTCTCATCCGCAAGAGTTGCACCTGTTTGTACGCAGAGAAGAGCATCGTGGGCCACCGAGTCTTCTCTGGAGTTGTAGTGAGAATCATTGGTTGCCAATAGAGGGGCATCCAACTTCCTGGCAAGCTCTATCAACAGCGGATTTGTGCGCTTCTGCTCGGGAATTCCGTGATCCTGGAGCTCGACAAAGAGGTTGTCTCTCCCGAATATCTCCTGAAGGTTCCCGGCTATCTTGTACGCCTGCTCCTCGTCGCCTCTCAGTAATGACTGCAACACAAGGCCACCCAAACAACCTGTAGTCGCAATCACCCCTTCGTGATACCTATCGAGCAGCTCAAAATCAACACGCGGTTTGTAGTAATACCCCTCCAAATATGCGGCAGAGGAAAGCTTCATCAGATTCTTATAACCCTGGTTGTTCTCTGCCAGCAGGATTAAATGGTAATAGAGCTTTTCACCACCGTCGGCGTCCCCACCGGTATCGTCCACCTTGCCCCGTCTGGCTGGGCGGTCAAATCGCGAACCACCGGACATGTAGGCCTCGATACCAATAATTGGATTTATCCCTTGGGATCTGCACTCCTTGTAAAAGTCCAAAACCCCGTACATGTTTCCATGGTCTGTTATGGCCAGAGCCGGCTGGAGATCGGCCTTGGCCTTGGCCACGGCCTCTTTAATTCTTGCAGCTCCATCAAGCATTGAAAATTCTGTGTGTGTGTGCAGGTGAACAAAGGATTTCATTTTTCCAGCCCTTGCCCAAACATATAAACCCCTTTAAGACACCACAAAACGACAGTTCGACAGTTCGAAAACCAGTTTTTCAACCGCAGTACAAACTTACCCCGCAAATGAATTCGAGACTCTAAAAACAGTCGAGAATCGGGAAAAATTACACATCTGTAATCTAGGGGGAAGAATTGGCACAATTTTCGGCAAAATCTCATTACAAGCCCATCAGCACACCTTTACTATGCATACTGATTCAGATCCCTAGGCAAATAAAATCCTCCGGACCGCCCGGCTTCGTAGATCGATTTTAGAAAACAATACTCCATTCCACCAAGAACTCATTTCAGTGGAACCTACTTCATCATCGCTGCTCGCCTGCCAGAGTTTTCTTCTCTGCTAACCAGACCGCCACACATAGCGACGAAATTTGCGCAGACAACATAGCGCAGCCCCTACATTTCATCGATATTTTTAAATAGCCATCACCGCACACGCTTTGTGAGGTTACCGTTCTTCCACCATGAGCGCCTTGCATGTAAGATCTGCGGATTAGAAAGGGGGTAGGAAATGAAATACACTGCTATGGCATTTGAAGCCTTTGGCGATCCCAGTGTCTTCACCAAAAAGGAACTAGAACTGCCTGAACCTGATGACACCCAGGTGGTGGTAAAAGTCGAAGGGGTGTCTGTAAACTTCGCCGACGTGATGGCCAGAAAGGGAAAATATTCAGTGGCGGGACCACCTTATGTGACCGGTCTTGACTTCGTTGGAAGAGTCACCCGCGCCGGAGCCAAAGCTGGGGAGCCACTGGTGGGGAAAAGGGTCGTTGGCTTTGGGGACACCGGATCATATGCTACCGATGTTCTCGCAAGCGCCGATCTTGTGTTTGAGATACCGGAAGAAATGCCGGTCACAACAGCCGCTGCCTGCCCCCTTTTGATCAGCACCACCTATGCCATTTTGAGACGAGGGCAAGGGCTCCAACCTGGCCAACGTATTGTCATTCATGCTGCAGCCGGTGGAATAGGGCTTACCGCGGTTCAGATGGCGAAACAGCTTGGAGCATCATCGGTCATTGCCCTTGTCGGATCTGGTTCGAAAACCGAGGCCGCGCGTGCCGCTGGGGCCACGGAGGTCGTGGTGCTGGATGAATCTCCGAACTACCCTGAGGTCATCAACGCCCTTATTCCCGACGGGGTTGAACTGATCTTGAACTCAGTGGCTGGACCCACCGTCCAGCAGGACCTTGAGATTCTAAAACCAGATGGCCAAATCATAGTCTTCGGCATGTCATCAGGTACCCCCGGCGTAGTCAAAACGGATCAGCTTCATCATTCTTCAAGGGCAGTGTTGGGCTTTTCCTTTGGACGTCTTCGGAGAGCCGACCCAAAGGGCGCGAGGCAGATTATGGAACTGGCACTACCCTATGTCACCAGCGGCAGGATCAAATTTGACAATGTTACCCAGTACAGCCTCTACGACGTTGCCAAAGCACACCGGGACTTGGAATCAAGGACAACCATCGGAAAGTTGATCCTCATCCCATGAGGATCATACTTCTCGCAATAGCGTCTCCAATATTTGCGCCAAACCAACCAGTTCCTCTTCCGAGTCTGGCTTACCCACCACCTGCACCGAAACCGGCATCGGTTCCACACCATCGCCGCAAAAACCCATGGGAGCATATTCTCCACCAAGGGCGAGGCTATGTCTAAGCGCTCCACCGAGAAAAACCGGTATTGATACCGCCGGCAAACCAACAAGGTTGAAGGGAAGCGTATTTGCATTCAGCGGTGCCGCCTTAGCTTCTTTGAATGTCGGAACTGGAACCTTGAGTGTTGGAAGGGCAAGGAAGTCATACCCGGCGAAAATTTCGCCGAGGTTGGACTGGAATGCGCTCTTTGCGGCTATTGCCTTCTCGATGTCTTTTAGCGCATACTGGCGTGCTTGACCGAAACGGGCAACTATCGCCGGATCCAACCGGTGTGACTCGGCAAGAAGCGCCCCGTTGCTCTCCAGTGCCTCGACCATCATCACACAAAGTCCCGCTTCCCAGGCGGTTCCAAGACCTGGATCCGCCACACGATCCACCTCCAATTGGAGCATGAGTAGAATTCGTTCAATCAGAGTAAGCTGTTCGGCCGGTCCGGATCCGGCGACGATCCCAATTCTTGGTTTGGAAACGAACCTGGGCGTGAACTCCGGCTCCAACATCATCATACCCAAGGCCAATTTCTTGCTGTCCGATGCCATGGGCCCAACCGTGTCGAGTGAGGGTGCCAACGGCCAGACTCCATCTAGAGGGACTCGGCCAGATGTGGTTTTCAAGCCGAATACTCCGCAGCATGCACTTGGAATTCTTATCGATCCACCGGTGTCGGTCCCGAACGCAACGTCAAGTTCACCAGTGGCCACGCCGACAGCGGACCCGGAACTTGATCCTCCGGGAATCAGGTATGGATTCAGTGGATTCGGAGGGGTCCCAAACCAGGGATTGATACCCGTGGCACCGAAAGCCAGCTCATTGAGATTCGTCTTAGCGACTATCTGAGCACCTTGATCCCGCGCCCCCCGAAGAAGAAGGGCATCGCTGGCAGCGGGTATTGCCTTCGAAAGAACCAGACGTGACCCGGCTGAGGTCAGAGTTCCCTCCACATCGATGAGGTCCTTGACTCCCAGTCGAAGGCCACTCCCCTTCGAACCGAAATAAGAGATTGCCCATTCGCGCATTCGTTGGCTTCCAATCAGCTGAAACTGTCGGTTCCATCAATATTGCCGGCTGCAGTCATTACCTTCATGGCACTGGCCTCACCCTTGAGATAGTAGTTCAGGAATGCCCCAGTGACAGTCTGCACAGCGTTGGAATAGGCGCCCACTTCCTGGTAACCATCCAAGTGGTCGGCACCTATCAGGCTAAGATAGTATTTCGGCGAACCTGCCGAAGCGAACACCGTCTGAGACTCTGAGGGCGGATTTATGGTATCTGCGGTTCCCTGGACTACCAGGAGTGGAGGACCCGCAGTAGTGAAGTACTTTCCCGGATACGAACTCAGTTCGGCCCCCGACAGACTGATTACGGCTTTCACGCGCACGTCTTTGCAGCACGAGTTATACCCAACCGCAAGAGCGTCGTCTGCACCATCGCTCTGGCCAGCCACAGCAATTTCACCGGTGTTGATCAACCCAAAAAAGGCCGATCCCGCAGTTGTATTCTGGCTGATCATGAAACTAATTGCAGCTGAAAGGTCGCCCGGCTGATTCAGGATGTCAGCCTCCCAAGGTCCTCCAACTGAGTTCGTCTGCGAGAGCGGGAACTGGGGGGCAGCCACGATGTAACCCTGGGAAACCCAGTAATCCAATATGAGCGAATAGGCACTGGGTGGTTCAAGGTAACCATTTCCGAACACGACCAGAGGAAACGATCCAGCCCCACGGTCCGGTCTAGCACCAGATTGTAGCGCTCCAGGTGTTCCTTGAACCGGATAGTAGACATAGAGCGGCATCGAGCGCACAATGCATCCTGTTACAGCCCCGCGGGGAGCGCAAAGGTACTTGCCTGGTTCGGACAGTGTGAAACTCGAAGCTCCAACCGCAAATTGCGGTTTGGCGGGCTGGGGTGCGGCCGCAGTCGTTGTGGTCGTGGCCGCAGTCGTCGAGGTAGTGGTAGGTGTCGTCGTAGTCGGGACCGAAGTCACAGGCACTATCGTAGGTGTTGAAACTGGACTCTTCCCACTCATGTTCGAGGAATGGCTGCCCGCTACGATGTAGGCTGCGACACCAAACAGAGCCACAATGACAGCAATCATTGCTATGCGTGAAGCCAGCGGCGGTGAAGATCTGCGGTTGCTATGCCTAGGGCGATTCTGTCCCAACTAAGCCTTACCCGACTGGACTTTCTCAATACCAGCGATCTTCTCCAGCCTCGCAACGTGCCGACCGCCTTCAAATGGCGTCGACAAGAAGACCTTCAAAATCTCCAGTGCATACTCTCTGGCCAAAATTCGGGCGCCAAATGAAATTACATTCGCATCGTTGTGCGCGCGAGCCAGATGCGCCAAATACTCATTTACGCATAACGCCGCCCGAATCCCATGAACCTTATTAGCCGCAATCTGCTCGCCTTGACCAGATCCACCAATTACAATGCCAAAATCAGCCTCGCCGGCTACAACGGATCCTGCCGCGGCAACGCAATAGTCGGGATAATCAACGGGATCACGGGAGTAGGTTCCGTGGTCAATGATTTCGTGGCCCATGGCTATCAGCTCAGGCTTCAAGAACTCCTTGAGCTCATATCCAGCATGATCGCATCCTAAAGAGACCTTCAAATCAGTTCCTTCCATGCACGATGCGTAACGACGTTACAAGTAGGTGCCTGGCATATGGGCGGCGGGCTCGTCACCGGACGGCAAGCCTCGCCGGCGCATGTCTTCCAACTGGGCCCTAGCCGCCGTCTGCTGCGCAAACAGGGTCGCTTGAATACCATGGAACAGACCCTCCAACCATCCAACCAACTGCGCCTGGGCAACGCGAATCTCAGCCTCCGAAGGTGGTTTTTCGTCGGAAAACGGAAGGCTCAGCTTCTCCAGCTCCGAACCCAAATCAGGTGACAAACCCTCCTTTAGCTCATCCACAGAAGTCTGGTAGATCTCGGCCAGCCTATTGCGGCTGGCTTCGTCCAACTCCACGCCCCGAACCTCGTCCAGTAGAGTCTTGATCATGGAGCCAATGCGCAGAACCTTCGAAGGAGAGTTGACAGATTCCCGATTTTGAAGATCCTGGTCTTCTGGCTCCTGTTGGCCGCTGGTTTCCGGAATCAGCAAAACCTTCTCAGAATCATTAACAGGTCCAGTCATAGTCCTCCTTCAGACACTACGCAACACTTAGACACCCTTAGAGTCTAGATCGCAGCTTATGCCAGATAGCTCAACAAGGGAACCTGTAGTTCATCTTCAGTGAGCGAACCATGCCGACAGACGAGATTGTAGGGTCCAGTATCGGCCGGATCGTAAAATGCCACATTCGTCTTGGCGATCAGGGCGACCTCGCCCAGACGGGAGACTTCGATCCTGTTTTCAGCCGAAGACCCGTAATATCCACCTTGAATTAATTTATCCCGGGTAACCACCCAAGCATCTCTTCCATACAACTCGTTTGCTATCTCGACAACTTTGTCAAGATCGCCACCCTTCACGTGCAACCATCGAAATCTTCCTTCCCCGCTCAGTACCCTGGTTGACTCAAGAATCCTTGCGTCAAGTTCGATGGGTGCGGCAGGCACCTCCACCTGACCGTGATCCGAGGTTACCAACAGCAGCGCCCCTTGGGGCAACGAGGAAATTAACCTGCCGAGCAGGTAATCGACAAAACGGAGCTCTTCCAAATAACAGTCACTCAGGCCGTACTCATGAGCAACGGTGTCGATTCCCTCGTAATAGGCATAGACAAATGCCTCACCGCCATGGAGCAACTCTTCCACGTGGTCCACCATGGTAGACGGCAACCTATAGTCAAATATTTGAGTATTGCGCAAATGGGCCTTGGTAAACCCGGTGTGCTGGTACTGAGCCTTCGTGACCACCTTGGGCTGAAAATTCAAAAAAGGGATCCTGGGCTGAACGTCCTCCGGTTTGGGGGCTCGCGAGTCCAAGTCGGTCGACATGGACCAGGAAAGCGAATTCATCACCTTGTCACCTTCGAGGCGCATACGATATCCCAAGAGCCCGTGTGTGGCAGGCGTAGCCCCCGTGCTGATTGACGTCAATGCGGTTGCCGTAGTCGTCGGAGCCACAGAAGAGATCTGGCGCTGTGAAAAAAGACTCAGATTTGACAGTGCGTCAGAGCATCGAGCCAACTGCGTGAACCCCAAGCCATCGAGTACAAGTAGAACGATCTGGGAAGCCTGACTGACCTCTTCTGGCACCCAAGATTCCAGGTCAGGCGTTAGCCCGGGATTGATTGAAAAAACCTTCTCCTCTATCTCGCCCATGCTTCGACTAAACAATGAACCGTGGGTCCGGGCCAGATGAAGAAAGATGGACGGCACAACATTGGTGATTCCCGGGCCCAGATAGTCTGGAACCGGAGGCATTTCGAATATCTGCTGGGGACTCTTCTCTGCTGTCGATTCCAATTCAACCCCATTGCTTATCACCAGTAGTTGCTCAACACCAGTATTACTATCTTCCAACTACAGATTAGGTCCATTAACCACTATACGGCCATTCAAAGTGACTACTATGGATACGTGAAAGTCTCGACACGAGGTGACTATGCCTCTAGAGCCCTATTATCTTTAGCTTTGCACTCGGACGATCCCGGCCCAACTTCCGTCAAAGACGTCGCGGACAGGACGGGCTTGCCGCAACCCTATCTCGAACAAATTCTTCTCGCACTTAAAGGCGCAGGCCTTGTCAGATCGAAACGGGGTGTGGGCGGAGGGTATGTCTTAGCGAGAAAACCAACAGACATCACGCTTGCGCAAATTGTCTCCGCAGTCGACGGCCCAATAGTCGCCGGAGATTTTGGTTTGCCTCACGAGAATGGGGCGTGCGAGCATGAAGGACAGTGTGTCCTCCTTACCGTCTGGGAAAGCGTGGGCGAACATATGCGAAAGCACCTCAACTCATTCACGTTGGAAGATATGGTCAACCGCGCGCGCGGTAATGAGGGTGAGTCCGAGAACATAGGTGATCTCGTCGATGACGACCCCGCTGAACACTAGTGGTGAGTCGCACACAAGGGAAGACATTGACCGACTGATTTCACGTTGGGAAACCGATGTTGTACTCTCCGATGGAGGAACGGTCAAGATAAGGCCGATACTTCCAAGTGATGCGCACCTGATCGAGCAGCTGCACGCTTCCCTGTCGCCGGAAACCATATATTTCCGCTTCTTCTCACCCATTCCCAAGCTAAGCGAAACAATGCTGCAAAGGTTTGTGAACGTCGACTATTCAGACCGCATGGCCTTTGTGGCGATCTTTCGGGACGAGATCATCGCGGTGTCAAGATATGAACGTCTCCCTGGCAGATCTGAAGCCGAAGTGGCATTTTTGGTGAGCGACGCGCATCAAGGACGGGGCCTTGGTTCAATCATGCTGGAAATGCTCGCGGCAAGAGCCAGTGAGGCAGGTATCACAAGATTCATGGCGGACACCCTTCCAGAAAACCAGAGAATGCTCCGGGTATTCAGGGGGGCCGGATACAAAGACTCGCGATCCTTTGGAGACGGTGTGGTCCGGGTCGTGTTTGACATTGAACCCACTGCTCAATCCGTCCAGAAAATGTACGACAGGGAACGCAGCGCGGTTGCGAAGTCAATTGGTAAGATTCTCTCTCCAAAGTCGATCGCAGTCGTAGGAGCGAGCACAACAGCGGGATCAATCGGCAACCTGCTGTTTCGGAACATTGTTGAAAGTAGTTTCAACGGAACGGTATACCCAGTGAATCAGCACGCCGACTCAGTATCCAGCGTTAAGGCGTACAGTTCGTTGGGCGCTATACCAGACGAGATCGATCTCGCAATCATCGTCGTTCCAGCCAACGAAGTCCAGTCTGTCGTGGCCCAGGCCGCGGAGAAAGGGGTTGGAGGACTGGTAATTATCTCCTCCGGCTTTTCAGAAACTGGGATCGAAGGTACAAAAAAGGAGCGCGAGCTTGTGCGCTTCGCGCGTCAAAACGGAATGCGGATCGTCGGACCAAACTGCATGGGCGTGGCGAATACGGATCCAACCGTATCATTGAACGCCACCCTCGGGCCTCATGGACTACTCCCCGGAAAGGCGTCGCTAATAGCCCACTCCGGCGCGCTCGGACTGGCGATAGTCGAAGAGGCGAGGCGGCGTGGAATTGGAATGGCGACTTTTGTTTCATCGGGCAACAGGGCCGACGTTTCTGGAAATGACCTGATGCATTACTGGGAACAGGACGCGAATACCGAGGTGATACTTCTTTATCTCGAAAGCTTCGGTAATCCACGCTCTTTCGTGCGAATCGCTCGTCGCCTCTCCAAAGACAAACCGATTGTGGCGGTGAAAGCAAAAAGAGTTGCAACAATTCCACCAACGATGTCAATCTTCCATAGGACCCGTTCGACTGAAGACCAGTTCACTCCCTCAGATGCTTCCGGATTGCTTGGAATTCCCGCTCTAAAAGGTCAGGAGTTGGAAACCTCTGCCATCACAGCTGACGAGGCGGTTGATGCCATGTTTGCTCACACCGGCGTGTTGAGGGTGAGCAGTCTCCAAGAACTTTTCTCCCTTGGCCACGCCCTTGCGACCCAGCCTTCTCCACGTGGACCCAACGTAGCGATCCTGTCCAATACCGGGGGTCCTTCGTCAATCGCACAAGACTCCTTGGAAAGGGCTGGGCTCAAGCTTGCCTCGTTAACCCCACTTACCATAGAGACACTGGAAAAGGCACTTCCCCCATTAAGCAAGTGCTCGAATCCCGTAGAACTTCCAACCAACTCAGACCCGAGCTATTACGAGACTGCTCTCCGAACGGTCCTAGCGGATCCAAACACAGATGCGGTGCTCGCGCTATACGTTCCCACCGTGACTTGGGACAAAGAAACGCTCGAGTCTAACAATTCGCCATGGACAAGATTCAGGCTAAACGGCTCCTCTGATGCGGCAATAGCCGTTGCGACCGAGGTTGCCGCCAGAATCACTTCGGTAACCGGCTCGCAGGATAAAGACAGTGCCAAAACTGTGCTGGCTAACTTTCTGGCACTGCCAGCCATCATTCCAGCCCTCAAGAGGGACGACTACGAAGTTCCACTCTTCACCTTTCCCGAATCCGCGGCGCAGGCACTAGGCAGGATGTGGGACTACCGCCAGTGGAAAACAAAGCCAACAGGCGAATTCTTGATTCACAACGGAATCGATCGATCTGCAACCACCACCGCCATTGCCGAATACCTCCACCGCGCAGAGGAATTGTCAGATTCGGAAAGGCTGGATTACCCGATTTCCCGAGAGGTCTGCTTGGATAGTGATAGGAGCCTGGAACTTCTTGCTCTTTACGATATTCGCGGCCTGCAATCGATTCTTAGGGCAGATGCCAAAGGTGACCCATTGACGACAGAGATCAAGCTGTCAATCGTCCATGATATGGTTTTTGGGCCCTTCGTCACCATGCAGCTGGGAGGTCTCCTGACAGACCTTCTGGACTCAAAGGCGACGAGGGTACTGCCCCTGCGAGATCTGGACGCGCAGGAGCTGATTGCCTCAATTCCTGGATCAAGGATCTTCAACGGTTACCGGACAGTGCCACCGCTCGATGTCGAGGCGCTCATAGATCTCGTCTCAAAATTGGGACAGATGGTTGAAAACCATTTCGAAATTGCCAATCTTTCCCTCAATCCGATAGTCCTAGGTGCGAAGGGCTACGCAATCGAAAAGGCCCAAATTCGACTCGTGGATTGGGCTGCCCAAGCCAACTACCTGACGCGCGGTCTCAGCTGACCACACAGCATGGTCATTCACACCATGAATACCTCCCTCGGACACATTTAGCTAGCCGCCATTGCCGCATGAGTCTCCACGCCAAAAGGAGGTTTCCGCGCCTGACTTGCAAGACTTGGATTTGGAGATGACTTATGATTAGGTGAAGTAGTCATCACTGATGTCCCGAGGATTGACACACAAGCTGACGATAACCTGCCTTGCTGTCCTACACCAGAGGGTACTGGCATCCGCTCTTGCCTTTCATCCATGGGGCAGGTCGTGTTCCCTGGGTTCAAAATTCCGAGGCCGTCAAGCGGCTTTCGGGGGTCAGTCTTCTCACACTTCGATGCAACATGGACCTGCTTTGAGCTTGCTAACGTCTGACAGGGAATGATTGGAGCAACTGTCTTTTAGATCGATGGAAACCTTGCACTACTCCGATCCGAATACCTTTGCGGCTTCTAAGGTCACTGGGCCAAATCCCTGAAGTCAAAATAAATTACTGCCAGTTTCATACCCACTTTCGAAAGCCTCCTCGAAAAGGGCCACTTACTCCCTGGCGCCGCCGCCAAACTGCGAACGGCCCCCGTGTCAATTGCTTCACCCATGACAGGGGGCGCACCCCCAAGGCCGGAAGAACTTCACGGGCGGCGCCTGAACGATTCTCGAGAGCTGTTGGGAAATAAATGGCGCACGTTGCGATCCGGTTTCGTCAGAGGAGGCCGGACGTGACATAGCTGCTTTAAGGACTCACACATGCATAGCTGGCTAAAATCGAAAGCCCCTGGGCCCAGATACCCTGACAACGTGGCTCAGGAAGTGATATCCTTACTCTGGAAACGGGCCAGAGCCAGGCTGAAGGCAAATGCCAGCCAGATACCTTGATTTATAAAATCCTTCTCAATCCGTCCAAGAGGTATTGGCACCCTAAAAAGATCTGAAAAACTCATCCAGTAGTTGGTAGGCAAAAGGGGCCATATTCCCCTGACCTGAGTAATATTCGAGAGTATCTCCGATAGGATCACGACTCCCAAAGCACCCAGTGTCGCACCTACAGGAATGTCGGTAAAAGTGGAGATGGCCAAACCTATCCCAACCACCGAAACCAGCGACACAGAAATGAGCAGGGATGCAAGGAAAACCAGGATTACGCCGTGGGCAAATGACGTTGTCTGGCCAGACAGAAGCAACACCCTGCCCATCGGGAAGAATACCATTCCCGCGACCAGACCTGACACTGCGACACCGACGTTGATCACCAGAACAAACACCAACGCAATCAGAAGCTTGCTAATCAACAGTTTGAATCTCGACACAGGTGCAATGAGGAGATATCTCAGTGTCCCCAGAGAGGCCTCTCCTGCAATCGAATCTGACGCGATGAGTGATACCGCGAGTGGGAACAGGAGTGGCAAGAGCGAGGAGCTTGAAGCCAGCACAAGAAACACCGCGTTATGTGTAACCATGCTGACGAAGTTTGGACCATGGCCGCCATTACCGCCCCCAAACTGAAAAATTAGGTACCCCATTAACCAAGGTGCTAAAAAGAGCAGGACTAGCAGAACCTTGGTGCGGCGCCGTCGGAAAAGTAGAGAGAACTCACTAGCGAGCATGGCCACTCCTTCCGGTCAAGGCAACAAACGCCTCTTCCAGTGAGTGCGAACTATTACCGACAGCACGAATTCCCACTCCCCCATGCACCAGAGCGGCAACAACCCGCTCTATCTCATCTGTTGTCAGCTTGGCGGTCAATCTTCCCTCCTGGATCACAACGGAATCCCGTTCGACCAATCCGAGCTGGACAAGAATCGATTCCGCGAGGCCTGGACTAGGCGTCTCCAAAGTGAACTGCTCTCCCAGGGAACCTCTAAACGCCTGGGTAGTACCTTGGAAGATAAGGTTTCCCTCGCGCATGACCGCAACTTCACTGCAAATTATCTCCACTTCGCTGAGGATGTGTGAAGACACGAAAATGGTCATACCCTGCTGTTGCAACGACCTCAATAGCTCACGGACCTCAACTATCCCTTGAGGATCAAGGCCGTTTGTTGGCTCATCAAGTACAAGCAACTCTCTCGGCCAAAGCAAAGCCGCCGCAATTGCCAGGCGTTGCTTCATTCCCAAGGAGTAGGCCCGGAAATTCTTATCCTTAGCCCAATACCGTTTACTTAGGGCCAACCAGGAATGACGAAGATGAGGTCCGCCACGGGTTTTCTCGGCTGGAGCCAGTTCCTGTGCTGGTCATACTTGGTTGGATATGGGCTCATTCGTTTTCGGACTACTCGGGGATTGCTGCGCAGCCGCCGAGAGGGCAGTATCTGGTCGTTGATCTCCAAAGTGACTTTCCTGAGAGATTCAGCCAGTACGTGAGGGGGAAAAACCCGGACTGGTCGTAATTGTGCGACGAGCTGCCCGTAGCGAGCCGAGAAAGGACAACCGATCTGGATCTCGTCCGGCGGGGACTGCGACATCGTTCATAAGTGCCCGAATTGCGTAATGAAGGGCCAGCATTCCCCACAGTTCTTGGTATACGAGTTCAGGCGACTGCGACCGAAGCACCCTGCGGGACTCGTTGAGATGGGTCTTGAGCTCATCGAAGACCGACTCGATCTCCCATCTCTGGGCGTACAATGCCGCCAGTTCCGATGCCGGCGCCAGTTCAGGATCCAATATTGTGCTGAACAGCCGGTAGACGTTGTCTGGATCGTCTCCCTCGGTGATAAGGTACTCGATCACTCTTACAGTCAGCGGCTTTAGCCGCTTCCTGTCTTTGTGGTGATAGACATTTCCCAGATAAGAGCCGTCAGGCAGCTCTTTCACCATCTCGATTCTGTAGTTGGCTTTGGCACGCCATAAAAGCTCAGCTCCAGATTCACAAGCTTGTTCCCACAGCTCATAACCAAACAGTCCTCTGTCGGCTATGCAGAGCATCCCTTGTTCTAAAGATGGGAGAAGATCTCGCATGAGTGTCTGCTCGGAGATGCTGTAAGGCCCCGGAACGGCACAAAAGATGCTATGTGTCCCACATTCTGCCAGCGCGGCAATGCGCACTTTCGCGTATGCGGCTTCTCCAACTGCAGTAGCGGGCTTCGTGAAATGTTCCAAGTTCGCGAGGGTATCAGATACATCGAGCGTTGTCCCATCTATCGCGACAAGCCTCCAGTCCCGGTAAAAGGCTCCAGTGGAGCCAGGTTTTGCAAGCGGCTTGGCCACTTCCAAAAACAGCTCTCTGACCGGCTCTGCTCCCAGGCGAGTCCGCGCTTTATAGATGCCAGCCTTTGAAGGAACACGCCAGGAGCCTTGGAAACCATCCTGCCAAAGGAGACCCTCCACGAGATGTCTCATCACCTCTTCGTAGGAACCTTGGGGGAACATTGACATTGCGATGGCATAGTACATCACTACTCGAGAGGGAAGAAGCCGTATGCGCTGCTCCACCTTGTTGCATTCTCGCAGAATCCTATCGACAAGATCCTTCGGAAATGTCCTAGTCAGAACACCAATAGAGATGTGATCGGTAAGTCGTGAGTCGTCGGGCTGCTTTCTCCATCCAGGTCTTGGCATACCAACATAATAACACACTTGTAACACTAAGTAAACGGTATTGATCCTTAGCCCGAACTTACGATTGATCTGACAGATTCCACTATGTCCGATCAGGCGATTCGTCAGAAATTAGTACTGTTTTTCTGC
>JAJYDM010000039.1 GCA_021777475.1 Actinomycetes bacterium
TGTGACACCATCAATACCGTTCACTCCCCTGTTTGAGTACACAATCGGCAGCTTTTCTGATAGAGGCGCAAACCACTCGAGATCTCTGATTGGCATGGAAGACGAAGCGAACACCATGTCGCCGGATCCGGCAGCTCGATAAACCTCTGAAGACACGACAGGATCGCTAAGATCCTTGCCAAAATTCTCCCGGATACCCTCATACGCGGCTCGGTCAATGGCCATCAACCCTTTGAGATATCCGGAAGCGGCCAAACCTTCAGGCAACGACATAAAGAAAGAGCGCACCGATCCGAAATAAAAATCGTTGACCACATTGAGCGGATCCCGCCAGGTCCAGAATGGCGAAACCCGGACTATTCTCGATCCACCGTTCGCCGACTGGGTAATGAAGCTGCTGACTGTTCTCGACGCAAGGTCATTTCCCAAAAGCACCACGATTTCGGGCCTGACGTAGCTTCGGATTTTATCGGAACGGAGAAATGCTTCGAAACTGCCAAGCGAACAGCCGGACCCATGTCGAAAACCTGAAGTGGGACCGGCGACTACAGGCCAACCCATTTCAACACACCTGGCTACTTCGTCCTCCCCGAAACTCCGGTCCGACTCCCCCGCTATCACAAGCACACGTCCAGAACGGCCAAGCTCCTCAAACAGCCCCGAAGCACCAGAAAGATGAGTCCGGTACCAGGTTGCCCGACCTGCCCTGGCAGGTGATATGTCCGGGTCCTCTTCGATCAACGGCTCTCTAAACGCCAGATTCAAATGAACCGGCCCGCGCGCGAGTGGGTTCGATACCGACTCATGGAAAGCCCTTGATGCTAGTGCACGCCAATGAGCCCTGTTGCCTGCATCAGGCACGGACGGCGACGACCTGAAGAGCACTACATCGGAAAACAGCTCCTCTTGCTCCATGGTCTGAGCCGCGCCAAACTTGTGGGCCTCAAGGGGCCGGTCCGCGGTCAGAACAATCATGGGTACTCCCGAGTGGAACGCCTCGGTAACGCTCGGTCTCAGATTGGCGGCGGCGGTTCCGGATGTGGTGAGAACCACCGTCGGCATTCCGCTCACCTTGGACAGTCCGAGCGCATAAAAACCCGCTGAGCGCTCGTCCAAAACAACGTGAATGGCAATTCTTTCGCTCTGGCCGAGAGCAACGGCCATTGGACCAGACCGTGAACCAGGCGATATGACAGCATCGGTGACACCTGCCAATTCCCATTCACTAACTAAGCTGAGTGCAAATCCAAGGTTCATCGTCTCTCTTCCCAACCGAGTACCTAAAGCGAGCCTAAATGAATTTCCAAATTAGCGAATCAACTCCGAGGAACCCTGGGCAATTAATGGTCTCGAAATCGCCCGCAACGGCCACAACACTTGCTCAAACCAGGTATATCAGTGCCGATCGCGAATCACGACAGAGGGTCGTGCTCATCCATGGTTTTACCCAGAATGGTGCCAGCTTCAGGGAAATTGCAAGTACCTTGGCTAGCAACTTCCCGTTCGAAGTCATATGCGTCGATCTTCCGGGACACGGGGGCTCCAGCGGGATCAAGGCCGACCTGGGACAAACAGCGAATTTGTTGAGCCCACTCGGAATGGAAAGCATTTGGGTTGGATATTCGCTAGGGGCACGCAACCTTCTCACCCTTTGCCTATTGAATCCCGATCACACCTGGAAAGTAATTCTATCGGGGGTCAATCCCGGAATTGAAGACGAGACGGAGCGCTACCAGAGATATCAGGACGACCTGGCACTGGCGGCAAAGATAAGGCTTCTCAAAGATGACCCCGCGGGATTCAAAGAATTCCTGAAAAGTTGGATGGCTCTCCCACTCTTCCAACCAAGGATTACAAGGAGTTCTGATATCGAAACCAGGTTGGCCAACAGCCCCGATGGACTGGCGAATTCACTCGAAAGCACAAGCGTGGGAGTTCAACCGAATCTCTGGCCCGAAATTGTAAAACTACGTGGAAAACTAACGCTCATCACAGGAGGGTCTGATTCGAAATACCTTAGAATCGCCGAGAGGGCAAAAGCATCATTAGAGAATTGCAAAGGACTTGAAATCAGCTGCGAGGTGATTGACGGTCTGGGACACGCAGCCATCTTTGACCATCCGCAGACTCTCATCGACGCCGTCGCATCCCGTGTAGACATTTGACCAGAACCAGCCGAGCCGACCAGCCCCCAGATTTATTTTGCGGTAAAAGACTGTCTGCGGCAGAATCAAATGTTATGGGGCACGAACACGTCGGTTGATAGAGTTAGGCAAGATCTGGTGCTGGCCTCCGATTGCAGATGAGTCGGGCTCTTACCGATCCATCCACGTGTGGAAATCGCAGTCTCAACTTCGGCCCGTAAAACTCCTGAGCACTCAAGTGGATTGCCTGGAATTTCCCTCAACCACAGCCCAAGTTTCAACGGCAACCAAGATGGGCAACCGTTGGCCCCACACGGGAAGAGCCGTCACCTTCACATCTTCCGACGACATCGAACTCTGTATAGACTGATTTATCGGTCTATATCCGGCCGAAGGCATGCAAGGCCAAGCCGAGTTCGCGGCATCAACTCTTAACCAATGTTGAGTACCACGCGTGTCGGCCCAAAAAACTTTGCGCTGTGGCAGATCTGACTGAGGGTAAGCGAACTCGATTGCGTCGAGCCTGCCCCTTTGCAATGAACTCTTCGACCGACCAGCACTGGCCGTTTGCAGACATTGAGAGATTTCATGCAATCAGTGGCGACCAACAAGCCAGTATGACACCGAGCCAAGGGTATTTGCTGCGCTAGCCAACTTCCAAACACCTTTTCGGCCACGAACTCGCTCTGTAGGGCGCCGATTAATATCGCGCCAAGTGAAAATCGCCGCAGCAATGTGGAAAGGCAGATAAATCAGAATAGGTTTCAAGCTCTTTTTCATGACGCAACCTCCACGTTCCTTGAATCTCCAAGAGAGCTGTTGTGACCACGAATTAGACACGAAGCAAATGTCAGTGGCTACATCTGCATTCTAAAGGCTACCTCGTCCAGTCAAAAAGAGGTATTCGCGATCGGACCGTAAAGTTGCGAATTCTGCACCGGTCGATAACAGATCCGAATTAATCCGTTTCGCATCGAAGTAAAGAAAGTTCGCTACGAGCAATCGATCAGAACTTCCTCTCATGATGACATGCCCACACTCTCTCCTACACGTCGACGTCTCTAAATCCCCCGGAAGAGACCTCATACGAACGAGCTTTACTCGCCATTCGATCCAGCGCAAGGTCAAAACCCACCAAATGTGAAAACCTCCTTCATTAGAGCGAAAGGATCACCAGCTCAGCAGCTTCTACCAGCTATACGTCGGAATTAGCTGACATTCGGAATTAGCTGACATTTGGAATATCTCCGACATATCATAGAATTTGCCGCAGCAGGTTTTCAGTGCCCGAGCACCCAAAGTCCTGCGTGAGATCCTCACCCTATTACTGGAAGGTTCCCGCCCAGTTTCGGATCTCGCTGGTGAGTTCGATTTAAGCGGGTCTGCCATATCAGAACATCTGGCCCTCCTTTTAAGATCCGACCTTTTTCGAGAGGAGCCTCAAGGTCAACAGGGGTTTTACCACCCATTGCCCGGCGAATTTCATGAACTTGAAAGCTGGTTCAGCCCACTTGAAACGTGCTAGCGCAATCGTTTGAGCGAACTGCCTGACGTGCCAGAGAAAGAGGACAAATGAAATCCAACAATGTATTCAATTGCGATCAGTTAGTCAGGGGACCGTCAGAGGCAGTCTGGAAGGCACTAAGTGAACCTGAGCTCTTAGCCAGATGGTGGGTTCCTGGCGATATCAAGCCAATTGTTGGCCACAGATTCACCTTAGATCTTGGAACTTGGAACTTGGAACTTGGGGAATTCAGGAGTGCCAGGTCCTTGAGATCAAGGAGCGCGCTCTTCTCAGCTACACCTTTGCAGAGGGACTTTTGAACTCCAAGATAACTTGGCGCCTAGTTCCCGAAGACGGCGGCACAAGGCTCTTCCTGGAACACAGTGACTTTGATTTGAGGGCCCCACAACGAAAGCCAGCCTTCGACGGCATGAGCAATGGTTGGTCCGCGGTAATTTCTCGCATTGAAAGCTCATTGACCGACCTTTAGATTGAACTTAGAACTAGCTGCTAAGTCGAGCTCGACCTGAGCAAATATCCCTATCAAAAATGAGACGGAAAAGGCGCTCACTTTCCGGTCTTCAATGCCTTGGGATGATGCGAAGCGATCAATTGGCCTGTCCAGAGATCCATGCGGGCCAAGCATTAACAGTTCCCTGCACGGGAATACCATTTCAATTTATGTGCGATGGGCTTCAGCATCGGATTCTACGCATCCTTCGCCTAGCACAGAGAGGTCCTGGTCAATACCTGCAACTTGACGTACGGTCGAAGCACTATTCCCCAGGGTCGCAAAACCGGTTAATATTAGGGAGCTGACATTTAAATCGCGGGAAATAACATCAAGGTCGCCGTCCAAAAGCGCGCTCACCCGCTTTTTGGTCACCATGATATCCCTTCTTTCACAGCGACACTCCGATGGATTTCTATGTAAAGATCACCTTCGTCGAATCAATTTGGACGGGCTAAAAGACAGAAGAGGGGCTCGCAGCGCGGAGCTCTGGGGAACTCAATCGCAATACCTTCCACCAACGGCGGCGGCAGGTGCCAAAAGGTGGAAAACGTACTCGTGGGAACCGGCCGTTTGAATGTCAAACATATGAATGGACCACCAGCCTGAGCTTTTGGTTTTCCCAAATTCCCCGCATCTGTCCGTGCAAAGGAAATCAAGGGTAACCCAGGAAGGCTATTGTGCGCTTCTCTGATAGATTGTGCCCACCTCAGAACTGGAACTGGAAACACTTGTGAAGTGGCCATTGAAATAGGACCGCGTTGCGGCGGTCCAGGGAACCCTCCTGGCGTTTTGAGGTGTTAGCCATAGATACTGAGCCCTATGCAAAGCGGAAAGCCAATACGAGACGACTGCTGCGGTCTGCGCCGCCCCTCCGTCAACGGTCCTGCCGCCACTTAGGGCAAGGGCCGTACCGAACGGATCCAGCCATCTCGGGCAGTCAACCCTGGTCGAATAGAACCGGTTTGACGCTATCAGCAGCGACACCTGATCGCTCACGACACAGGCACCCTTGGGAATTACCAGGCTGGCCATCTTTTTCGGAAGCGGTGCGGCTGGAACCGCTGACTCATATGCCACCTGCAGCACCACCAGGAGCGACATCAAGGCAGCGGCCGCTCGGAATGCGGCACTTTCCCGTGCATCGGGGAATTCGACCCGGCGGCCATCGGCAAAATTTGAAAAGGCCACGGCAAGCGTCAATGCCAGGAAGGGGGCCTCGAAGGCCGCGTAGTGGTAGTAGAAGTCGCTTGGCCACATCAAAGCAAAAAAAACAATCACTGTAGTTAGCAAGGTGAATACTGAAAGAGCGGCGCCGCGCCTAATAACGCGCATCAATGCGACAACGAATAAAAGCACCAGCGTGAAGGAAAGCGCCGCTACGACCAGGCCGGGATGGCCAAAGAGCCAAACGAAAGGGCCTGCACCGGTGATATCGCTAAGGCGGGTCTCGATGCCAACCCGTTGCCCAGGAACCCTGGAAAGTTGAACGGCAACAACCTGGTGAAAGAATTCCCGTGGGGCCAGCACAATGAAAGGCAAGGTGAAGGCCGCAAACCCCGCGCCGATTCCAGCAATCAACGTCAAGGGAGTGCCAATGCCGGACACCCTTGATTCCACAAAGGCCAAGATAACGACCACAACTACTGGAATAATCGCCCAAGCTTTGACCGAACCAGCTATTCCGAAAAATATTCCCCCAAAAAAAATGGCATACCTGGAGTTTCTGAAGCGAAAAGATCTGAAACAAAACCACAAAGCGAGCAGACAGAAAAAATTCAGGTATGGTTCCAGAAGTACCGTCTGCGACGCGGCTATCCCATCGGGATATACGGCCATCACGCCACAAGCAACCGTGATAGCAATCTTTCCACGCGATCTGACCAGCAGGCCCACCAACGCCACATTCGCCCCGGCGACCGCCACGGTGAAAACCCTTGCAACTGCTAGCCCATTCGCAGTTCCTATGGCCTTGGCGAGCAGCGCGATGGGACTTAAAATAACTGCAATTCCCGGTGGCTGCACCAGAACGTAGTCCTTATAAGGAACAAATCCCCCAATAAGACGTAGCGCAGCGCCAAAATAAACTCCATCGTCATATTCGGTGATTCCAAACAGGTGTCCCGGCAAAGACAACTGATAAACCCTAAGTCCAAGCCCGATTGCCACAATGAGTAGAATCAGCCCGCGATGTCCCCCTGAGGAGTCCGATTCATATGATGTTCTGGCTAAAGGTAACGGCACGTCTCCGATGCATTTCTTCTCGGCCTGGGAAAGAGCGTATCAAACTAGAGCGCAATACCTACCGAAAAGAACACAGCAAGGGCGAGCTGCATCCTGCCGGTCGTTCCGAGTGCTGGGATCAGCTCCTTGCCCTTCGCTCCGCCACGGATGGACTTTAGTGGCTGGAACGAGAACGGTATCGCCAGCAAGCCAAATGGACCAAATCGAAAATAGAGCCACGAAAGGGCCACAAAAATGAACATCAGTACAACTAGGACGCTATAGAGCAGCCTCGTGCCGCGGTCTCCAACTCTAACGGCAAGTGTCTTCTTCCCAGAACTGGCATCAGATGGTATGTCACGGAGGTTGTTTACCACAAGAAGACACACTGACGAAATGCCAACAGGAATAGCCACTAGAAATTGAGCGAGATTTACATGTCCAATTTGGACATATGCAGTCCCAACTACAGCAACAAGCCCAAAAAATATAAAGACGAACAATTCGCCGTAGCCGTAATATCCGTACGGCTTTGGACCTCCGGTATAGAACCAGCCTGCCAAAATCGCGGCCGCCCCAACTGCAAGAATCCAAAAGGAAGTCATCAAGGCCAAAATAAGACCAAGTATCCCGGCAAGTAAGAAAAACCCAAAGGCAGCCCGTTTGACAACCTTTGCACTTTTGAGCCCAGAAGCCACAAGGCGGACAGGGCCCGACCGGTTCTCATCGGTACCGCGAATTCCATCGGAGTAGTCATTGGAGTAGTTCGAGGCGATCTGCAACGACAGCGAAACTCCAAGGGCCAGAACTGCCTCCAATGGTCTAAAGCTGCCCGCGGAGACCGCTACACCAGTTCCAACGGCGACGGGCACCACTGCCGCAGGAAGTGTCCTAGGGCGTGCACCCGCAACCCAGAGAGTTAGTGACATAAACAAAACCCTTTCGCCAACAGGAGTGGGATCGTTGCTGTCTACGGTCTGCGTGGAAAACGCGAAAAATCAGCCTTGCGCTTTTCCTTGTAGGCATTGCGCCCCTCCTGAGCCTCCTCTGTCATGTAAAAGAGCATTGTCGCGTCGCCAGCCAGTTGCTGGATCCCCGCAAGGCCTTCGTCCGCGGCGTTAAATGACGCTTTCAGCATCCTAAGTGCAATGGGTGACAGGTTCAGCATTTGCTCACACCACTCGACAGTTGTTTCCTCCAACTGGTCGAGTGGAACGACAGTGTTGACCAACCCCATGGCCAAAGCTTCCTCCGCATCATACTGGCGGCAGAGGAACCATATCTCTTTTGCCTTTTTAAGACCCACCGTCCTGGCAAGGAGGCCTGATCCGTATCCACCATCGAAGCTGCCCACTCTCGGTCCGGTCTGGCCAAAGCGGGCGTTATCGGCGGCAATCGTCAAATCACAAACAAGATGCAGAACGTGGCCTCCGCCAATGGCATAACCGGCCACCATTGCCACAACCGGTTTTGGCAGCCTTCTTATCTGAATCTGCAGATCAAGAACATTCAGCCGGCCAATGCCCGCCTTACCGAGCGAGTCCCCACCGATGTAGCCGTCATTGCCACGTATTCTTTGATCACCACCGGAACAGAAAGCCAATGGCCCCTCCCCGGTTAGAATCACTACGCCGACTGATGGGTCATCCCGTGCAACCTCAAATGCGCTTGAAAGTTCAAACAACGTCTGAGGTCGAAATGCGTTTCTGACTTCTGGACGATTTATCGTAACCTTCGCAATTCCATCACTTGTCTCATACCTGATGTCCTGGTATGTTCCCTGTGATTCCCAAACTGTCTTTGCCATTCGTTCTTTATCCTCACTTGATTGATTTCTGCAGGTCAGCAAAAACAACCCCATAACTTCTCAAACTCAAGAATTATCTAAATCTAGACTTCGATGCGCAGTTTCCGGCAAGAATGTCCGTGCCTCTGGCTAGCCTAACGTTTGTGAGAGAGCTCATCGCGCTTGACATTCCCGCCTCAAATCATTTAGTCGACATCATCAATTCCATCTGGGAGAATGGCGATGCGTTTTCCCCAATCGACCAACGACTGCCGGCCAAATCCAAAAAAGCATTGATCAACCTTCTCAAGCCATCGAGGCTGATCGATTCAACAGGAGAAACTACAAAACTCGACGGAGCTGTTCCCATCGAGGCTGATCAGCGCTTGGCCATAGCTACCTCCGGCACAACCGGCACGCCAAAAATCGTAATGTACACCATGGACCAGCTGATCGCTTCGGCCAATGCCACAGCTACACGAATCGGAGTGACGTCATCGGACAAATGGCTGTGCTGCCTGCCAATCGCCCATATCGGAGGGTTGTCGGTCATTTTAAGGTCACTGCTCCACGGCAACCCTGTTGAAGTGCACAATGGTTTTGACGCGAGCCGTGTCGTTGAGGCAGCCCGGCGGGGTGCAACTCTCACCTCGCTCGTACCCGCCGCACTGGCGCTGATCGACCCGTACAGCTTTCGCAAAATAGTTCTCGGAGGATCAAAACCACCCCGGCAACTTCCCACCAACACCATGGTGACCTACGGGCTGACGGAAACTGGATCCGGCGTGGTCTATGACGGCGTACCGCTTCCTGGACTCAAAATAATGATTTCCTCCCAGAGCGAAATTTTGCTGAAGGGTCCAATGATTGCAACCTGCTACAGAGACGGAAACGCGATCCAGGACGATTTGGGCTGGTTGCATACCAGAGACTCGGGAAGTTTCACCAGCAACAAACTGGAGGTGTTTGGCAGGATTGACGAAATCATAAACTCTGGCGGAGAGAAGGTTTACCCGGCAGTTGTCGAATCATTCCTCGAATCCCACCCAAAAGTTCACCAGATCGCCGTTATCGCGTTGTCTGACTCAAGATGGGGTGAGGCAGTGACTGCTGTGGTAGTCCCAAGTCCAGAATTTGATCCTCCCACTCTCGCCGAACTCAGAGAATTTGTGAAATCAGAACTGCCACCTTATTTCGCTCCCACCAGACTGGAGATTGTGAAGGATATGCCCACGACCAATCTGGGAAAGATACAAAAGAACGTCCTGAAGAGGATCCTCAGCTAAACGAGGTGCTGCGGACCAAGGCCCCTCCGTCCACGACGATATTAGTGCCAGTCATCCAGCCGGATAGGTCGCAGGCGAGGAAAAGCGCCACTTTTGAAATGTCGCTTGGTTCACCTATACGTCCCAGCGGGAGGCTGTTTGCAAGGTGATCTCCCCAATTTTCCCATAGCGCACGGGCAAACTCAGTCCTTACGAGACCGGGCGAGATCGAGTTGACTCTGACTCTGGGCGCCAGTTCGTTTGCCAACTGGCGGGTGAGATGGATCAAGCCGGCCTTGGACACGTTGTAGAAACCAATTCCCTCCTCAACAATCATTCCCCCTATCGAAGCAATATTGATGCAGGTGGCATGCTCAGTGGAGTCTTTCCAGTAAGCCGACCAAAATCCTGACGTCCACATTTGAACCGCCTCGAGATTGACTTCGAGAATCTTTCTGACCGCGGATCGTTCGATGTCAACGGTGGACCCATAGTAGGGATTTGCCGCGGCTCCGTTGACAAGGATGTGTGCAAAGCCATATTCACTCTTGCAGTACGAAATTACCTGTTCTAAACCCATTGGATCCGAAACATTTGCGGCGACCCATCCGACCCGCTTAACGCCAACGCTTTCATTGATTCTCTTCGCAGTCGCCACAAGATTCTCCGGCTTCCGCGAAACCAGAACCACCGTGGCACCCGACTGAGCAAAGATCTCGGCTATGGCCTCCCCTATGCCTCTGGACCCTCCAGTGATGACTGCAACCTTGTTATTGAGACTGACATCCATATTGAGACTTTAGGCTCAATATGAACCTTTTGCGTTGAATCGGGGTTATTGGTGAATCATCTAGGGAGTCAGTCAAGTCCGTATCTGGCGCAGCACAAGGATAATCCGGTCGACTGGTGGCCGTGGTGCGATGAAGCCCTTCAACTAGCACGCTCCAGTGATCATCCAATCTTTCTCTCTGTTGGGTATTCCTCCTGCCACTGGTGTCACGTCATGGCTCACGAGTCATTCGAAGACCACACCACGGCGGAATATCTAAACAAACACTTCGTCTGCATCAAGGTTGACCGCGAGGAACGTCCAGACATCGACGCACTCTACATGGAAGCGGTACAGGCACTGACCGGATCCGGCGGTTGGCCGATGAGCGTGTTTCTAACTCCAGATGGCAGACCTTTCTACGCCGGGACCTATTTTCCACCTCGTCAAGCCGGTGGCATGGCCAGTTTCACTTCAGTGCTCAATGCGCTCGTCGATGCCTGGAATAATCGGCGCAGTGAGGTTGAGGATCAGGCTGATCAGGTTAGCAGAGCCGTAGCGCTCAGAACCAGGGTCGAAAAGACCAACTTTGGCATCGAGATGGCCCGCAGCGCAGATTTCATAGAAGCGGCAGCGGTCAGAGTATTGGAGAGCTTCGACCCTAAATGGGGTGGATTCGGCTCGGCGCCAAAATTCCCGCAATCAACTTTAATCGAAGTGCTGTTCAACTATCACCGTAGATCGGGCGCTCATCAGGCGTTGGAAGCGGCCACGACAACTCTAGACGCAATGTGCTCAGGCGGAATCTATGACCACATCGGCGGAGGTTTCGCCCGGTACTCAGTAGACGAAACCTGGCTGGTACCCCACTTTGAAAAGATGCTAAACGACCAGGCCCAACTGGCAAAGATCTACGCAGTTGGATGGTCCATTACAAGAAATCCCAACTGGAAACAGGTGGTCACCGAGACAGTCGACTATGTACTACGTGATTTGCACGAATCTGACACCGGGCTTTATTCCAGTCAGGACGCCGATTCTGAAGGCGTGGAGGGAAAGTACTACCTGCTTAGCGTTGGCGAGCTTCGATCCATTCTTGGAAAAGATGCACAACAATTCATCGAACACTTTGGCGCCACCGAAAAAGGTAACTTCGGGGGATCCAACATCTTGTTCCTGCCGACGAGAGGGGATCTTCTCCGCTCATCCGAACTAGAGGCAGCCAGGCAAAAGGTATTCAACCACCGAAGCCAACGGATTCCGCCTGGTCTTGACGACAAAGTCATTCTGGAATGGAACGCGATGTTCATAGCTACTCTTGCCCAGATTGGATTTATGCTTGACAGAGACGACTGGATAGCCAAGAGCGAGTCTTTGATGGAGTTTTTGGAGCGCAATCTTCGTCTTGACGGAAGATGGATGCGTATTTGGCATCAGGGCAAGGTTTCCCAACCAGCTTTTGCTTCAGATTACGCCCAAGTGATAGACGCCTATACCAGGATATATGAGGCAACTGGCAAATCAAAATATCTTTCAAAGGCGGAAACCTCTGGCCACCAATTAATTGAGCTTTTTGAAGACAAGGATTACGGAGGGTTCTTCACCGTCGGAACCGACCAGGAACAGCTGATAGCGAGAACGAAAGACCTTTTTGACGGTGCTGCGCCTTCCGCCAATTCGACCGCCGCCCGAAGTCTGGCCAGACTGTCAAAGCTGACCGATGCTCCAGAATTCAAGAAATCGGCCTCGGGTGTGATCCAGCTTTTGGCAGAGGGAATCGCCCATCACCCTGGAGCATTCGCGGTCCTTGTTCAAGCCATGTCCCTGCTAAACAATGACTCGCAGGAGATCGTCATCCCGGGAAATCAACCCCGATTTATCGAACAGCTGAAGGGTAGATGGTTCCCGGACGCCGTCGTAGCCTTCGGGGAGGCGTTTAATTCCCCGCTCTGGACCGGCCGCCAGGAAGGCTTTGCTTATGTTTGCCGCACTTTTAGCTGTCTTCAGCCAATCTCGCAACCATCCGACCTCGCGGATGCGCTAAATTCTCTGATCTAGACATTTTTTAGATGGATTTCCAGTGAGAATGGCAAACTCCTGGCCGCAACCACGGGAGACTTCCCGGGTCGAAGACCATGAGCGACAGCTGCGATAACTGGTTGAACCAGAATTAAGGAAACGCCATGAGTCGCCAACTGCATTACTATCAGGTTTACGCCAATGGAAAAGGTTTCGAGACCCATTGGGCACCCATGGAATTCAAGTTCGGCAAGAGTGCCAGCAATGACAAGGCAACTATGACCAGTAAGTTTGCTGGCACGAGACAGAAAAGCCAAAAGGAAATGGGGGCATCGATGGCTTTCGCGGCAACTGAACAGACTATTTACGAAAGCCAACAGCCACTGTCGGGAGCTGCAGCATGAACCGTGTGCACAACACTGACATCCCCTGTGCAGCCTACAGAAAGTCCGTCAATGAGTGTGATTAGGCCAAGCTTCGGAGAAAACACCTCTCTAGAAATCATCGTTCTAGCAAATTACGGCAATGAAATATTTGGGATAGACCAACAGAGCAGGGCCTTTGTCCGTTTTGAAATTGAGTCGCAGGACTTTTCCCATTTGACATTCAATCCCTTTGCGCTTTGGGAAGTCCGCTTGAGCAGAGAACCCGGTCCAAGCGACCCCAGTAGACCTGAGCTAATAGAAGTGACTGACATCACTCCACTGGGTCAGATACACAGGAAGCGGGCCATATCGCAGCTCGGAAGAGAGTGCTCGAGTCCAACCTCGATTCCCATCCTTGGATTCAACGGCCCCTCGATCTCATATAGTCAACTCAGCGGTCGATCGCCTTCGGTCACCATCATCGAACTAAAAAAACGCCAGGCGATACGCAAGAACAGCTACGGGGAGATCACCATAAGCTTCCCTTGGGGCCAAATCATCGCCTCAGTCCCCATCGGGAATGAAGCTGAATCGCAGATCTTCGAAAAGACTGATCGGCCACTTAATAGTGACAAGGAAATCGCCTCAGTTATAGGCTTCCGGCCAAGGTACGTTGTCGTGGGTCTTGCCAAACCAAGGGCCGGCTACTGCCGAAAGATTGCCCTTGGTCTTCTGCCCGAACAAATCTCCAGAAAGACCGCCAAGGCACTGAGAGCCATTCAACTGGAATCGGCCTCTCTTGCGAAAAGTCCCGGTGCCAAGGATCAGAAGCCACTCATAGGCGACTTTGGAGACGATCCTGACAGATAGGACCAAACCGTTCAGGGGTGAGTCGACACATGCCGTTGAGGAATCTCCCCTGGCGTCTTCTTGAGGTCCTTCAATCCAAAGTACATGGCCAGTCCAGCCGAAATGAACACCACTGGCACGGCGAGGAAGAAGCCCACGTCGATCTTGGAAAGGTTTGGAATGTCTATTGCGGTAGAGATACCAAGGTTTGAAAGCCAAGCTGGAAAGATCGAACCGATGATACCAACTATCGTGAAGGCCAAACCAGAAGCCAGAAGAGTGGTGGAGCTCACCTTGATGGCAAATATCGCTTTGTTGCGTTCGCTAAGGTGGATCCTTTCTATGAACGCCCCAAAGATGCTTCCAATGAGCATCTGGGTCACCATTGTCCCAAAGCCGAACAAGGCTCCCGGAACCCATGCAACGTAGCCATTTGGCATTGAAGGCGACAGAACCCCATACAGGATGATGGCGAACGCGCCAATACCCCAACCGGCAATAAATCCGTGGATCATTGGCATCACCGTTACCGCCCGCGAATGCTTTTCGATACTGGAATAGCTCCCCTTCGCAATCTTTCTCTTCATGTAAAGGGCGGAACCAATCATGACTATCCCTATCGCCGAATAGAGGCCGAAGCCTTGCCTGACATCGACCAATATCGCATTGATTGCATAATAGGCAATCTCAGATCCGATCGCCCTTTGCAGAATGAATGTCAACGAGAACCTGAAACCGGCCTTTCGTCCGCCTTTTGAGGAGTACGAACCTATGGAATATGAAAATGTAATAGGCCAAGTGTGTTCGTCCGGGGTTATTCCGTGTAGCAGCCCCAGCCCAAATGCGATTAGCAGCGCAAGTTCCCAGACAACGGTATGGGTCGGAAACATCACCTTTCCTCCGGAGTGCTACAACCCTGACATATGCCCGATCCCGAGAAAAAGTGGCTCTTAACAAGAAACCCAGTCACAGACTGGATCGCCTTTTTCAACTCGTCCCCAAGCACACAGTCGAGGGACACGAACTGTCCGCACACCTCGCACTTCAAATGCTCGTGGTGGCCATCATTTTTTTCGAAAACAACTTTGTCCGACTCCGATGCAAGCTTCTTTAGAAATCCGTCTTCTTCAAGTTGGTTCAGAGCGCGAAACACCGACGAATAAGTGACATCCCAACCTCTCTCGCTGAGTTCATAATGAAGCTGGTCGATTGTCCACTCGTGATAATCAAGGTCGTCGATCAGGTCGATCAACTTCTCTTTTGTCTTTGCCGGTCTAGCCATAACAGTCACCTATTTTGCAATGTATTTGCATAATAATAACGCAACTAATTTGCAAAATATTCCTAAAAAGGGCTATTTGACAGACAATGTTTGAAACCGGAGCATCTGAGGCCGAGGAAATGTTGACAGTTGCAACTGCAGGCAGAACTATAACCCCTACACACCCAACGGAATTTTGACCAGACTCAGCGAGTCAAGCGCAAAAAGAAACGCGCCACACGAAAAAGAATGATGATGAACATCGCGAAGAGAACCATCCTTATAGGCAGCAGAATCAGTGAGGCCATAAAACTTGATAATGTGCTCAATATGAGCAGACCCGCAATGCCGACTATTACTGGAATCATCAGTCCCAGTCCACTGCGGTGTCTTCCAACACTTGCCGATACAACTTGAACCTCGCTGCGACGCACCTTTTGCCATGGCTTGTAGGTATCAGCACAAGGCAACTCTCGCAGACATCTCACCAGATCGCCATAGGTCCTTGATACCAACACATCACTTACCCGTTCGGAAAGCTCCTCCATGGTGAGGCGTCCCTCCGCGGCAGCCTCCCGCAGCAGGTTCGCGACATCCGCCCGATCTTCATCTGACGCACGAGTACTAATCCATGCTCTATCCATAGACCAATCATTTCACTTTTGATATTAAAATGAAATATCATTCGGCTGATTCGGTCGACCGGATCGATCCGCGTCATCACCGTCCGTCGCGCCTGTAGAAAATAAAGGCCAACTCACCGCACACGTTGCGGCCAAGACCTCTTTTCGGACAAAACGTCAGACGGCTCCAGTTCTCCAAGGTACAACCTCCCCCTAGGTCACAGAGCCGACTTTAGAAAGTACCGACGTAGTCCTTGGATCAAGTTCCACCCTCATCTCGACTACAGAGCCTACGGCCAGTTCTTGATTAGTCTCACCTAAATCAAGCTCTATGTTCAACTGCCTTTTTGAACTAAAGATAGCTGTAGTGTAGGTCCCAAGATCTATGGCATCCAAAATCAAACAAACCGCTTTCATGGTGACAATCCCATCACCGATATCAAAATTTACCCCCAGTTCAACACCTTCTGATCTCACCTCCCAGGCAACGATCCTGTGACCGGAACTCTTAAACACGATCGACGCACAACTGTCTGACTCGTGGCTTGCGCCATCCGCGAGTTCAAATCCGCCCGACGCTCGTGGCACCAGCGGAAGAATATTCTCATAGCCAAGAATTTGAGCGACCTCGACACTGCCAGGATCCTTCAGCAGATCTCCGACGCTACCCCGTGCCGTGACTCTCCCTTTGTCTATTATGGCCAACGATTGGGACAGATACGCCGCCTCGGTAATATCGTGAGTGACAACCACGAGGTAGAGATTCAGCTCTATCACCAAACTGCGAATGAATCGGATTTGACGATCCCTTTCAAAGCGGTCCAATGCACTAAAGGGCTCATCCAGAATGAGCAGATCAGGACTAGACACGAGTGCCCGCGCAAGCGCGACTCTCTGGCGCTGCCCGCCTGAAAGTGTCGAGATACTTCTACTTAGTAGTGCCATGATGCCGACTTGATCGGCAACCGCCAGCACGCGTCTTTCGATCTCACGGCGATCCCTAATTCCACCTGCCCAGCGAGCAGACGTAGCCATCTGGGCATAGACATCGAGATGGTCAAAAAGCCCCTGACCCTGAGGTACGAAGGCGATCTTTGGATGCTCCACGCCTCCTAGTTCTAAGCGCTTGAAGACGGTTGGCAAAAGTCCGGCAAGGCTGCGCAGTGTCATTGACTTTCCAGCCCCAGAAGGACCAGTAATCGACAACGAGCGACCAGTTGACGACACCCTCACATCAAGGTCGAACTCGCCAATTCGACCACTGACTTCGAATTCTATTACCTCATCACCCGTCTTTGCCGGGATGGTCCTTAAACCAGTTGCACCCTCATTCGCTTCCCCTCTCCGATCGCTAATTCCCAAGACCAGCTTCGATGGAGTAGCCAACCTGCCAACAACTGCGACGGCAGCCGTGGAAACAACCAGAACGGTCGCAACTGGAAGTACCGCAGAGCTAAGCCCGGTTCCAGAAAATTGACTGAATATCAGCACCGGAAGTGAAGTCGGGTGATATGCAACCAGGACGGTTGCGCCGAACTCACCGAAAGCTCGGAGCCAACCCATCATTACCGCAGTTCTGACGGTCTTGATTGAAAGAGGCAACTCAACCCCGACGATCCTGCGCCAATTCGGTATTTCCAATAGATATGAGACCTCAAAGACTTCCGAAGATAGCGCAGAAAATGCCGATCGGGTGCCCTCTATAACGAATGGCATCTCCACGAACAGCTGCGCCAGCACGATTGCAGCCATCGAGCTAACCAGTCTCCCTCCAAATAGTCTGCCAATAACTGAGTATGGACCAAATGCAATGAGCAACATGATCCCCGAGACCAAAGGAGGGATCCCCAACGGTAGCCGAATCAGCAACCTTGCCGTCTTTGAGACTCGAGAGTCATTGTGCGCAAGGTAACTTGCCAGAGGAATCCCGAAAACAACCAGGACTACCGTGGTTAGAGTTGCAGTTGCTGCTGATATATACGCGGCCGATAGGACTCCCGGCGCGGAACCGACGCCATGATAAATAACATAGACTGCCAGACCTACAAATGGAATGGCCAGGTAGACCACCAGCCAGCTCCCAAAAAAGCCCGGTCCACTTCTTCGCAGAACGCTTTTATGGGACATTGACTGACAGCAATTCTTCCCTATCCCGGCGCCAACTGTGCCTCGATGTGCAGAAAATCCCTGTCGAAACCGCAGCAGGAGATCTGGTCGGCATATTCGCGCTATCTGAACTCAATCTGAGATAACCCCCTGGAAATTGACACAGTGGTTAGAACTTCACACCTGCTGGAACCCCGAATCCGTGTACGGTTGGTTTTTCCGGAATCAGTCCCACCGAGTTAAGCAACTGCTGACCATGAGACGAATAGAGAAAATTGACAAAGGACACCGCTCCACCTACGTTCTTGGCATTATTGAGTATCGAGATCGTAAATGCCGCCCCCAGGGGAATGCCGGTCTGGATGAAAGGTATCTTTGCCAGCTTGGCTTCATTCTCATAAAAGAACCCTGCGTCAAGCTGACCCGACTCAAGCCTACCGACAAGAGTTTCTTCGGGAAATATCTGTGAGGTGTTCTCTACCGAACCCAGTATCTGCTTGAACAATGCGGGGTCACCCACCTTGGCTCCTTCATCCCTCACGAGGGTATCTGTGAGAACCCCTTTGGGGTCCAGCTTTGGATCCGTCCGTCCTAGCAGAAAACCTGGCTCCTGCATAACCCTATACCAGTCTCCGCTGTTCAGCTGTGATGCGAACCTCGAGTTTGGGTTGTATCCAATTACAAGAGGCGACGACGCCAGATCCGAATACCAAGAGACATAGTTTCCATTGGCAGCGCCAGACAAGGAATTGTTCACCGAAGGAACTGCCGATAGAAAAAGATCCGCCTGGCGAAGCTTTTCCTTAATCTGATTTGCTAGGGCGACGGAACCCCCTGGATAGCCACTAATCCTGTATCCCGAACTCTTTACAAAAGCCGGGGCAATCACGTTAGTCATCGCCCCGACCAGCGAAGCCGCATATGACAAAGTCACTGTGCCATCCGCGGCAGCACCGGAGCCGGTAGAGGTCGTCGATGTAGACCCAGGTAATCCGCACCCAGCACAGGCTCCAGCGATAATGAACCCGGCAACAGCTACCTTAGAATTGTGCCTGGAAAAAGCCCAAGCACCGACAGAATACAACTTTTCTCCAATCTCAATCGACATGGATCAACTCACTAAGAGGTAGCCCCCCATGGCGGCCACCTCTCTGGCAAACGTTGCCGAAGTCACGAGATCGAACAGTCCCCCGGCAAGGGCAAGGTCGTATCCATCCTTAGAAAACACAAGAGATGACTGATGAGCGCCAACCGGGATATAGCCAAGTCCCTGACTTTGCGCAATCGAGACGGGTACGACGCCAGCGTCACACAGTCCCAGCCCGACAGCAGCGACCACCTGGTAGTGGTCGTGAAAGGTCTTCGTAATGACAAGCCCGGTTTTGTCAAAGCTCAGTTTCTCAAGAGCACGATCCAGAAAATGCCTGACTCCCGAACCTTCCTCCCGCCAGGCAAATCGGACGTCTCCCCTGAGCACGTCAGCTAATGACATGATCATTTTTGGATTGCCAGGAGAAAAGCAGAGGGCGAGATCCCACTGTCCGAAAGGCACGGAGATGACATCGGCTTCGCCAATTCCATTTACAATTTCATCGGCCTCACCGTGGACCAACGCACAGTGAGTTAACCGGTTTGTCAGCTTCTCCATCGAATCCTTATTGGAACCATAAAACCACCGGACCCTGAAGGCGTTTGAACTCTCAGCGCTGCGGCCGGATATAATCCCCAATGCTGGATCACATCCATCCATGAAAAGTCCCGATCTACCAAGCTCACACTCAACATCAAGATTCGAGCCATCCCACCGAACTATGGCGTCAGCCGGAACGACGGCAGAGCCAAAACCAGCCGACAACGACTGCCTGATGACGGTCTCCCCCTCGATCTCGGCTAGACATGCCCTGAATACTCCCGGCGCATGATTTTGGACATCCCCGCGATATGGCGCACTTGGTTCACCGGGAAAAAGTTCTGTCACCTCGGCTCCAAGCGCTTTGGCAATGGACACGGCGAGATACACCTTTGGAACCTGCTCACCCGCCTCAATCGCGTAGAGCGACTGTCGGGAAACTCCGACCACACGTGCAAGCTGCGAAGGTGAAATCCCTCTCCGTAGCCTGTAATGAGTAATTTTGTTGCTTCCCATAGAATTTCCCAATCCAGTAGAAGTGTGTAAAGTATAGCTACTCTTTAGCATGTATACCTGACACTCAAGAAATAGGCAACCGGAATTATCGCTTTTGGGAAACACGACTACCCAGGATTCAAGGCGCTATCTAGAGTCACACTTTTACCCATGGCTGTTTAAAAGGCAATTCTTAACTTTGCAGTAATAGGTCAGAACTATCACACCCGCCAGACAATCGAAATTATGCGGGCAATCAACCAGCTAGATTTCTGCTTTGTAGGCACAAGCGGTAACCACCCATTACGCCTCTTCAACTGTCAAGGCCAATCCCGTGCATACGACCGAGTCGATTCGCCGCGACCGAACACTGGTAAGGAATTATCGAATGTGGTCCAATTGACTCCTAGTTTCTCCGCTTCGTACGGCCTGGGCCGTCCAGCGTCCCTTTGGCTGAACGAACCGCGCCCAGAGTCCTCACAGTCTTTTGCTGCCTACCTTTCGCAGTCTCCTACCACGGTGGCGGTGATCTTTCAGGCTCCCCATCCCGGGACCGACTAACTCTTGTGCTGGCTCTTATTGGTGGAACGACGGCTGTGTGAAGTTGCCATATGGTCGAGTGACGCGC
>JAJYDM010000040.1 GCA_021777475.1 Actinomycetes bacterium
GGTTTCGAACCATGTCGCATCTCACTGCATTCTTGGATCCGAAAGTGGTGTTCTATTCTAAGCTGGCAAGTTTTTATTTTGAAGTTGAGGGATTTAGAAACCTTCGATGGAGTGAGAACTTGTTAACGCGGAGTCCGTGAGGTGATGCGCTCGCAGTTTCGAGAACTGGTGCCGCAAGAGAATTGGGGGCCATTTCCGCTGCAATATGGTATCAGAATCCTTGTGGCGGAGACTGCGGGCATTGGGTGATGACCCATGTCGTATCTCCTTTGTCGATAAACTGCGCAAATAGCCTACCATTCTTTGGTGAAAGGTGATTTTTCCGCTCAGATGACTAAAACTGATCGGTTGAGCTGAACCTAAGGTAGTTGTTGACGGACGAATCAAATCCCGAACGCTGACAATTGTCCGATGCACTGGTGGCAAAGGGCAAAGATTTGGAACGAAACGCCAAACGCCAAGGTCATTTCGGCATGACACAGGCGGATCACCCCACAGGCATGGGAGTTTTAACCTTTTACCGAATGTTACTGGGTCTAACCGGAGACCATTTTTACCCTAGTCGAGAGGATAGATTAGGGCCAGGTACAATTAATAAAAGACTCTCTGCCTATTAGGGAGTATTCTAAGGCTTGTAGTCAACTGAATTGGTTACGAGTCCAATCTGAAAGGCATTACCGCTTGACAACATCGCAGGTGCAGATATCTGTTCCAAACAACTCGTTGATGGTAGGACTACTCGGTTACCAGGACGAGCTTCTCAGGTTGGTCGAATCCGAATTTCCGGGAACCGACATCCGCGTTAGAGGAAATGAGATTACGGTGTCTGGGAACGAGTCCGAGCGCGTTGCTCAGCTTTTCGAGGAGCTTGTCACACTGCTTCAGCACGGACAGAAGCTTGACGCGGTAAATATGTCACGGACAATCGATATGGTTAGGTCGGATGAAAAGCCATCGGAAGTGCTGACTACGGAACTGCTCCGCTCCGGAAAAGGCAAGAGCGTACGGCCTAAAACGGCAGGGCAAAAGCACTATACCGACGCAATTTCGCGCAATATCATAACCTTTGGCATTGGCCCGGCCGGAACTGGGAAGTCGTACCTGGCCGTCGCACTTGCTGTTCAGGCCCTGCAAGCTAAACAGGTAGACCGCATAATTCTCACGAGGCCTGCAGTGGAGGCGGGTGAGCGTTTGGGCTTTCTCCCAGGCGATTTGATGGCCAAGGTTGATCCATATCTCAGGCCCCTTTACGATGCCCTTCACGACATGATGGATTCCGAGATGATCCTGAAACTGATGGAGCGGGGCAATATCGAGGTGGCTCCACTGGCCTTCATGAGAGGACGGACGCTGAATAACTCATTCATAATCCTGGATGAGGCTCAAAACACGACGCCTGAACAGATGAAGATGTTTCTAACCAGAATTGGGTTTGGTTCTAAGGCGGTGATAACCGGCGACGTAACTCAGATAGATCTGCCGGGAGGGCGATCGGGTCTTGTCGGACTTGAGGAGATCCTTTCAGGCATTGAGGAACTGGCGTTTGTGCGACTTGGCAAAAGAGACGTTGTGCGTCACAAGATCGTGTCGGAAATTGTTGCAGCGTATGAGAGTGCCGGGGTACGCACGGAGCAGAGGGCAAGGGTTGGCACAATTGCCTGAAGCCTTTCTCTGCGCGTCGCATGGTAATAAATTTGCTTTTGACCCAGGGAGTAACTAGTGGGTGTCGAGGTTTTCATTGCAAATGAGCAGAGTTTAATTCCAGTGGATGAGGATCGCTGGATGCGGTTCTCGCTCAGCGTGCTGAAATCTCAGAAAGTCTCAGGCGACGCCGAGTTCTCGCTGATCTTTGTAGACAAAAGCGCCATCGTGGGGCTGAACGAGAGATTCATGGGCAAGAGCGATCCCACCGACGTGCTTTCGTTTCCAATCGAGACCGAGCCATATTCCGGAGGCAGGTCGCCGGAATCAGGAGCTGGTGGGCAGCGTTCAACCAGCCAGGACTCGTATTCCGTACCATTCCTACTCGGTGACGTGGTCATATGTCCAGAGGTGGCAAATGGGAACGCAGCTGAGCATGCGGGCGTAAACTCGCATGATGGTAGCCTGGATGACGAGATAGCGCTGCTAATTGTCCATGGGATATTGCATCTTTTCGGGATGGACCACGAACTTGATGACGAAGCGGAAATCATGGAGGCAAGGGAGCAGGAACTCCTTCAGCTCCACTACAAAAATGGTTCGACACCAGAGGCTATCTAGAAATTTATGGACGACATACCTAAACAGACCTTAGAATATCTCGGCGCCGTCACCGCTAATGTAGTGTCATACCACTGGACAGGGTATGACACTCTGATGATCGTGGCCGTCCTTTTACTGGTTGCACTGGCAAGTCTGTTGGCTGTGGCTGAAACTTCGCTTACCCGTATTTCAAGGGTAAAAGCCATGGCTTTGTCGGAAATCAAGGCTAAGAGGGCTTCATTGCTCCTGAAGCTCTTAGAAAATCAGAGCGGTTTTCTTAGTCCGGTTTTGCTTGTGGCGGTGTTTGCTCAGCTGGTTGCAGCGACAATGGTCGGCGCGTTGGCTGGCCATTTGTTTGGAGCGCTGGGATTGACTGTCAGCACCGCATTTGAGGTGGTGGTGATCTTCCTTTTAGCCGAGGCCATCCCGAAGAACTGGGCGGTCAGAAACCCTGAGCGGGCGGCTTTGTTTTCGGTGCCGTTGGTCAGGGCAATTGTGCGGTTTCCTCCCGTTCGCCTACTTTCGAAGATGATTCTCGGCATAACTGACATGGTGGTCAAGGGAAAGTCGGTCCCCTTACTTGGAACCGTGAGTGAGCAGGAGCTGTTGGCCATGGCGGATGCGGCGCTTGAGGAAGAGGTCATTGAGACCGAGGAGCGGGAACTCATTCACGCCATTATCTCCTTTGGGGACACCGTTGCCCGCGAGGTCATGGTGCCGCGAACCGACATGGTGGCGGTGGAGGAGTCGATGCGGGTCGACGAAGTGCTTCAAGTCGCTCTCGATGCGGGATTTTCGCGGATTCCTGTGTACAAAGGGACCATCGATGACGTTGTTGGAGTTGTCTTGGCGAAGGACTTGATGCGGGCTGATAGAGAAGCAAAGTCAAATCAGGAGGTGGCAGGTCTGGTTCGTGCGGCCCACTACGTTCCTGAAACCAAGCCGGCGGCCGATCTTTTGCGTGAAATGCAGTCCGGTAAGTTTCATCTTGCGATCATCTTCGACGAATATGGCGGCACCTCTGGTCTTGTGACGCTTGAAGATCTGATCGAGGAATTGGTTGGAGATATTTCTGACGAGTTTGACAAGGAGGTTGTTGATGTCGAAAGGATTTCAGGCAGCGAGTATTTGATCGTTGCATCCAAGAGTCTCGATGAGCTGAACGAGCAGTTGGAGATCGAACTCCCTGAGGGGGAGTGGGATACAGTTGGAGGCCTTTTCCTGTCCCTTCTCGGTCATCTGCCAGCGGAAGGCGAGCACGTCGAGCTTGGCAACTACCGCTTAACTGCGGAGAAAGTCACCAGGAGAAGGATCGGCCGGGTTCGTCTGGTCAGGCTCGGGCAAGGTTCGGTTGAGGAAGCGTGACGACTAATTTCAAGTCAGGATTCGTCAGTATAATTGGGCGTCCAAATGTCGGAAAGTCCACCCTCATCAATGCGATCATGGGGCAAAAAGTCTCGATAGTCTCCGACAAGCCGAACACGACCAGGAGTCAGGTCCGAGGAATCCTCACCGAGAAGAGAGGCCAGATAGTCTTTGTTGACACACCTGGCATGCACAAGCCCAGGTCTTTACTGGGGCAGCGTCTCAACGACACAGCCAATCAGGCAATCGGCGAGGTGGATTTGGTTCTTGTCCTGGTCGATGCCAGCCAGGAGATTGGCAAAGGGGACAGCCTGGCTCTCGAGAAGGCCCCCAGGAACGCAATAGTTGTCGTCAACAAGACCGATTTGGTTTCCGGCGAGAAAGTCCTTGCCCACCTTGGCACGTTGGCCAAATTTGACAAGTCGAGCTATTTTCCTATCTCCGCCCAATCCGGAATTGGCGTCAAGGAACTTCTGGATGAACTGTTCAGCCGGATTTCTGAGGGTCCAATGTACTATCCGCCGGAGACATTGACGGATATTTCCGATGCAGAGTGGGTTGCGGAGTTGGTGAGAGAACAGCTACTGGCCATAGCCAGAGAGGAGCTTCCTCACTCGATCGCATGCAAGGTTACTGAGTGGGAGTGGCCCAGGATCCGATGCGAAATACACGTCGAGCGGTCCAGCCAAAAGGCGATAGTGATTGGCAAAGGAGGCGCCGTTCTCAAAGAGGCGGGTACTCAAGTAAGGAAGCAGCTTCCCAAGGGGGCATTCCTGGAGCTTTTCGTCAAGGTGAATCCGCGCTGGCAGTCCAATGCACAATCGCTCGAACGGCTTGGTTACTAACTAATTAGCAGGCTCTGGTTGCGCAACAGTGGTGCTCTGCGGGTTTGACGGTCGGATGTGGACGGGATGTCGTTTTTATATCAGGTATGGACATCGATAGTGCCAACTTTTTCACAGTTTATTCCGATATCTTTTGTGAGTATCGCGTGAAGCGAATACCATTTCAATTTGTGGTGCTTTCGCATTGTCGCTTGTTCATCTCGCCGCTGCAGAGTTGGTAAAAAGACAACTCTCATTTTTTAATATTTAAGTTGCTAGATTCATTGACGTGGATAGCTGGATGGCGTTGTAGGGATCGGAACGGGCTGTGAGTTTTGAGAGATGTTCCCCGGAATTGCTTTTAGAGAGGCTGGAAGGTACCTGGCATGGGCAGGGCAGTGGGTCATATCCTGAAAGCAGGGAGTTCGACTACCTCGAGGTGATCGAGTTCAAGAGGTCACCGAAGGGTTTCGTGAGCTACTCACAACACACGACCTCCTTGCAGGGATCTCCAATGCATCAAGAGCTTGGATATATGAGGGTCAATGAGCACAACTCCACCTTGGAATTGCTGATCGTCCAACCGACCGGCATCGCCGAGGTACTTGTGGGAGCAGTCACGCGCGACGGAGAGGATTTTCGATTCGAACTAAATTCCGACATCGTGGCGACGTCACCCTCTGCCAAGGAGATCACGAGAACCGGACGCTACTTCTATCTTGAGAATGGCGCGTTATCGTATCAGTTGCATATGGAGGCGGTAGGTGAAGAGTACCAGATTCATTTAGAGGCAACTTTGGTGCGGTCCGAAGGCAGCTAGGCAAGTGGGGGAAATGGTCGATTTTGACACCAAGCTCGAGTTCGAGGGGATAGATCCCAAGCGGATTCCGGTGCATGTGGGCTGCGTGATGGATGGCAACGGGCGCTGGGCCAAGAAGAGAGGCTTACCGAGGACGGCTGGGCACACCGCTGGCGAAGAGGCCCTTATGGACACTATTAACGGTGCTTTGGATATTGGCGTTAAGTGGCTGACGGTATATGCGTTTTCGACTGAGAATTGGAAAAGACCGCCCGATGAGGTCCGCTTTCTCATGAAATTCAACGAGTCATTGTTGATCCGCCGGAGGGATGAGCTTCACCAAAAGGGCGTCCGTGTCCGTTTCAGTGGAAGGCGGGACTGGAGGGTTCCAAGACGCTTGCTTAAGCGCATCGATGAGACGAGCGAGTTGACCCGCGACAACCGGACAATGACTCTTACTGTGGCATTCAACTATGGCGGTAGGGCTGAGATCGTCGATGCTGTTTCCGCCATGATTTCGGATGGGGTACCAGCGTCCAGAGTTTCCGAAAAGGCAATCAAGTCGTATATGTACTATCCGGATATGCCGGATCCAGATCTGGTCATCCGCACGTCGGGCGAATACAGGATCTCCAACTTTCTGCTTTGGGAGCTTGCCTACTCCGAACTGGTATTTTCAGACGTTTTGTGGCCGGACTTCCGGAGATACCACTTGTACGGAGCCATTAAGGAGTACCAGAACCGTGATCGCCGATATGGAGGGCTTGAAGGCTGATGGCCGCTTCGCGAATGGCGGTGGCGCTTTGGATCCTCCTTGGAATGCTTCTGCTGGTTACCGCCATTGCCGGGTTCCGCGCCTCTTACGTTATAATCGTGCTGTTTTTCGCGTATCTAGTGATGTTTCAGTTCGGAGCGAGGATTAGAAGGCGGTGACCTTGTATCGCGATTCAGCCGTTGTGCTCCGTACCTGGAAACTTGGCGAATCGGACAGAATCGTGTCGATGCTTGGTGAAAATTCGGGAAAGATCAGAGCTGTTGTGAAAGGGGTCAGAAAGACCAAGAGCCGTTTCGGTTCCCGGCTCGAACCTCTTTCCTTAGTTTCGCTGCTTTGCTGGAAGGGGCGCGAACTTGACGTAGTTTCCCAAGCTGAGACCATCGAACTTTTCCGCGAAACCCGGGAGGATCTGGACCGTCTTTATAAGGCCAACGTCATTCTCGAGGCTACCGAACAGGTTGCACAGGATGGCTATCCAGACCCGGAGTTATTTAGGCTGGTCGTGCGGGTTCTTCGCGTTCTCGAGAGTGACAACCCTCAGATGCTGCTGGGATCTTTCATTTGGAAGCTCTTGTCATTGCAGGGTTACCGTCCTCAGATGACTGTTTGTGTGGTGTGCGGCAGTGGAAGTTCCCGGGCCGGTTTTGATTTCGCCGCCGGTGGGATGCTGTGCGATGAGCATTCTGGCGGTAAAAGGTCTTCCCCGGAGGCTTTGGATGTGATTTCCCGCTCGCTTGACGGCCAGCTTGCACAGGTGCTCAGGATTGAGAACTCGCCGGTGGTGTCTGAGACCGAAGTTCTGGCGCTTCAGGCCCTAGAAGTGGTGCTAGAACGCTCACTTCGAAGCGTCAGATCATCTATAATTCGGCATTGAGCGAAACCCCGGCACTTAATGACCGGTTTGCGTTTTTTGACCGCAGGACCGCGTTCCGCCGTTTGGCCAAGCCGTTGGGGGTGAAAGGTGAAACCACCCGCATTTCAATGCAATATGCATCGGGAGATGCCTTTCAAGTCGTGATATGTTTGGCGTCTGTTGGAGAGGTCCTTATGGTGACGCAGCTTGAGTCATGAATCAGCTTCCGCCCGGACAAATCAGAGGTTACTTTTTGTCACTGACGGTATCCGGAGCTTTGCAATGGGATATTTCTCAATCATTTTCGTTATCATCGCCCGAAACCTTGGAATTGCCGCCCTGGGTCTGGGTATTGTCACTGGACTCTCCATGGCGGTTGGGATTGGGATAACTCATTACTTGACTTTGGTGGCACAACGGCAGGGAGCACGTATTCCCCTTGTTATCTCCGGGTTGCTAATGGCGTCAACCGGAGTGACGGTGTTGCTTGCCCATAGCGTCAACGTTCTCTATGTTGGTGCGCTTCTAGGTTTTCTGCCCCCCAATGGAGGGATGTTCATAGGAGCGCTAGTCGAGGGGGTGTTCGCCCAGACGCCATCGGATCGAAGGACCAAGGTCTTTGCCAGGAATGGCTTGATAGTGACTTCCATGGGGGCGCTTGGAGCCCTGTTCGCTTCTTTTCCCACCCTAATCCGGATGAACGAAGCGACTGGACTCAGATTTCTAACTGCGCTCTATCTGTTTCTCGGTCTTGCCATTGTGGTGGCATCGGCCAACGTCGTGGACTCAGGGTCTGGGGTTGGGGCAGTGAGGTCGTCAGGTGAATCCGCCCCGGCGAAGGAGTTGTTTGTGGTCACCGACGGTGCCGATTCGAGTCAAACCGGAAGCTCGGAGGCGGCCATTAACCGGCTCGCCCTATTGTTCGTCGTCGACTCGGCTGGCAGCGGCGTTGTCGCATCCAGCTTGATCATCTATTGGCTCAGGTATCACTTCAACCTGAGCATTGTCTCGCTTTCTTTGCTGTTCTTCGGCATGGACGTTCTGTCGGGGATCTCCTACCCATTGGCGGAGAGGATTTCCCGAAAGGTTGGGCTGCTGAACACAGCCGTATTTACGCACATTCCATCGAGTATTCTTCTTGTCGCGGTGCCGTTCGCTCCTGCAGCGGTTGTCGCCAGTGTTCTGCTTCTTGCGAGATCGTTGCTGGTGGAAATGGACGTGCCTACGCGCAAGAGCTATATAGCCTCGATTGTCAAGCCAGAGGAGCGGCGCTCAGCGGCTTCCCGGACTTCCATGGGCCGACAGGCTGGCCGTTCCATTGGTCCAGTGGTCGGAGGCTATTTACTCTCAAACGTCTCTGCTGTAGCACCGTTTCTGGTGTCTGGAGTTCTAAAGATTTCCTACGACCTTATGCTTTGGCGATCGTTCAGAGCGGTCCGCTCCCGGAAGGAGCATCTTTAGGATTGCTTTTCGGCAATGGCTTTAACGACCTGGAGGTTACGACGTCCAGTTAAGTCGGGACTAACGGTTTAGGACCGATCCGGCCGGTTGGATGGTCGTACCGGGCCGGGGCCAATTACACTCAACCGTGTTGGGTACCGAATCTCTGAACTGGTAGGATCGACCGCAAATGGCTACTGAAGACTTGATGGAAAAGATAGTGAATCTCTCTAAGAGACGGGGGATCATTTTTCCCTCTGCTGAGATTTACGGAGGCTTTAGGTCCACTTACGACTACGGGCCGCTCGGCGTACTGATGTTGAGGAACGTCAAGAATGCCTGGTGGAGATCGATGGTCCAGCTCAGGCATGACGTCGTGGGACTTGACGCTTCGATACTGTCGACTCCTAAGATTTGGGAGGCATCAGGGCATATCGCAAATTTTACAGACCCCCTGGTGGACTGCCGGAGTTGCAAGGAGAGATGGAGGGCGGACCACATCGACGGGGTATGTCCAAACTGTGGTTCCACCGATTTGACCGAGGCTCGCGCTTTCAACATGATGTTTAAGACATATGTTGGACCAGTCGAGGACGATGCTTCTATCGCTTATCTCCGCCCAGAGACCGCCCAGGGAATGTTCATAAACTTCAAGAACATACTTCAAACAACACGTAAAAAGCCTCCATTTGGCATTGCCCAGGTTGGCAAGTCGTTTCGGAACGAGATCACGCCGGGGAACTTCGTCTTCAGGACCCGCGAGTTCGAGCAGATGGAAATGGAATACTTCGTACCTCCGGTCGAAGCGCCAAAGTGGTTCGAGTACTGGTACAGGGAGAGGCTTCAGTGGTATATCGATCTTGGGATCAAAGCAGACCTGTTGCGGCTTAGGCACCATGAGAAGGAGGAACTGTCTCATTACTCGGCAGGAACCGTGGATGTTGAGTTTGCTTTTCCGTGGGGATGGGGCGAGCTTGAGGGGATCGCAAATCGGACAGATTTCGACTTGAAGGCGCATGGCACACATTCCGGCGAGAGGTTGGAGTACTTCGATCCTGTAACCAATGAGCCATACGTTCCTTTCGTCATCGAGCCCGCGGCAGGTGCAACGCGAACGATGATGGCGTTTCTAGTTGCGGCATATGACGAAGACGAGGTGAACGGCGAGGCAAGAACTCTGCTGAGGCTTGATCCCAGGCTTTCTCCTTATCAAGTTGCGATACTGCCGCTTTCAAAGAAGGAGCCTTTGATGAAGCTGGCCGATGATATTTTCGACGATCTTTCACCCGTCTTTTCTTGCGACTATGACGATACGCAATCAATAGGGCGCAGGTACCGGCGGCAGGATGAGGTTGGGACTCCGGCCTGTGTGACCGTTGATTTCGACTCGCTTGAGGACAATTCGGTTACCATTCGTGACCGTGACACCACATCTCAGGTGAGGGTGCCGATCGTAGAGCTGCGAAGCCACCTGGTATCGATATTGGGATGGCAGTAGCTGGGTGACCCCTTAACTTGGCGTTCAACAAGTAGTAAGCTGAGGAGTCCAGCATTAGGGGTTCAAGTATTCGTTGTTTGACTTATAAGTTCTCGATTCATTTCGAATTGGCCGTTTTTCTTCAATCAATCCCCAAAGCGGGCGTTTAGGAGGATCGATGCGATACGTGTTTGGGTTTGACCATGAGCACCCGCAACCACCTATGGAAATGAAAAATCTCCTCGGTGGTAAGGGAGCGAATCTTGCCGAGATGACCTCCGTGCTGGGTCTACCTGTGCCCTATGGATTCACAATAACCACCGATGCTTGCAGGGAGTACCTGGCTACCGGTTGGCCGAAAGATTTGACAGTCCAGGTTGCAGAAGCGCTTTCGAACCTTGAAGGGAAAATGGGTAAGACGTTGGGAGATGCGTCGGATCCACTTTTGGTTTCGGTCCGCTCGGGTGCGAAGTTTTCAATGCCTGGAATGATGGATACTGTTCTCAACCTTGGTCTCAATGATAGATCGGTTGAAGGTCTCGCTTCTCAGACCAACGACCTGAGATTTGCCTACGACTCCTATCGCCGGTTCATCTCCATGTATGGGAGGATCGTGCTCGGTGTGCCTGGCGAAGAGTTCGACAAGTTGTTCGAGGCCGCTAAGGAGCTTTCTAGCGCTTCAACGGATTCCGATGTTCCACCTGAGCTGCTTGGATATTTGGCGGCGGCGTATAAAGATATTATTGTGCGACACACTGGAAAACCATTTCCCCAGGAACCGGTAGAGCAGCTAAGAGGTGCGATCGAAGCGGTGTTCAGTTCCTGGAACGGTTCCAGGGCAATTGCGTATCGACAGCGGGACCGGATTCCACATGACTTGGGTACGGCGGTCAATGTCCAGGCGATGGTCTTTGGAAACAGGGATGACAACTCCGGCACGGGCGTCGGATTCACCCGTGATCCTGCTACCGGAGCCAAAGGCCTATATGGCGATTTTATGGTCAATGCGCAGGGCGAGGATGTCGTGGCAGGAGTACGCAACACGGAGCCGTTGTCGGCTCTGGAACAGAGATTCCCGGCCGTCTTCGCCGAGCTGATCGGGATCTTTGACCGCCTGGAGACCCATTATCGCGATATGTGTGACACCGAGTTCACAATTGAACAGGGCAAACTATGGATGCTGCAAACCCGGGTCGGGAAAAGGACTGGGGTCGCCGCCCTGCGAATGGCGGTTGAAATGACCGAAGAGCCGGGAATCGCGCTCACAAAAGAGGAAGCGGTGCTTCGCATAACCGCTGACCATCTCGACTCGGTTCTCCACCCGCAGTTCGCCACTAAGGAAGTTAACGTGGTGGCTCGGGGGTTAGGCGCCTCGCCTGGCGCCGCCGTAGGCAAGGTCTACTTCACGGCTGCGGATGCGATCGCGGCAAGTGAAAGAGGCGAAAAGGTAATTCTGGTGCGCAAGGAGACGTCACCCGAAGACGTTCACGGAATGCTCAGTTCGGAGGGAGTCCTGACTTCAAGAGGGGGCCTTGTGAGCCACGCTGCCGTGGTGGCAAGAGGTTGGGGGAAGCCTGCAGTGGTGGGGGCTGATGCCGTAAGAATTGTCGGCCGGTCGTTTATCGCGAGCGGTGTTACTGTAGTCGAGGGTGACGAGATTTCAATTGACGGGTCGTCAGGCGATATCGTTCTGGGGGCAGTCGAACTTACTTCTTCGACTCCGCCGCCTGAATTTCAAACCATTCTCAGATGGGCTGACGATATCCGATTCGGCAAGGTGTCGGTGCGGGCAAATGCCGATAACGGGCCTGACGCCGCCAACGCTCGAACCTTTGGAGCCGAGGGAATTGGGCTTTGCCGGACCGAGCATATGTTTCTTGCCGAGGACCGTCTTCCGATCGTTCGCAAGATGATTCTGGCCGATACCAAAGACGATGAACTGGTGGCGCTTGAGGAGTTGCGCGCAGCACAGAAGTTCGACTTCAAAGAAATTTTTGAAGCCATGGACGGGCTTCCTGTGACGGTAAGGCTCCTTGATCCCCCGCTTCACGAATTCCTGCCCGACACCTTGGATCTTTCCATAAAGGAAGCCACCATGGGTTTGACTCCAGAGGAGTCCGCTCTGTTTGCGGCCGCCAAGTCCTGGAAAGAAGTGAACCCCATGCTCGGAACCAGGGGTGTTCGACTAGGAGTGATCAAACCAGGCCTTTATGCGATGCAGGTCAAAGCATTGCTGCAGGCAGCGAGCGAGTTGAAGAAGCAGGGTAAGTGTCCAGTCGTGGAAATCATGGTTCCCCTTACTGTGACCAGGGAGGAGTTGCTGCTGGCCAGGTCCTGGATCCAGGAAGCGATCGACGCCGAAAATGTATTAGGAATTGACGTCACAATCGGCACCATGATCGAGACGCCGAGAGCCGCCATAAGAGCCGACGAGATTGCCGAGGGCGCAGACTTCTTCTCGTTTGGAACCAATGATTTGACTCAGATGACGTTCGGATTCTCGAGAGACGATGTCGAGGGCCGGCTGATGGCCACCTACATCGATCTTGGCCTACTGCCGGCCAATCCCTTCAAGACACTTGATCCAACTGGCGTTGCCGAGTTGGTACGCATGGGGGTGGAGCGCGGACGAAGCACCAAGCCATCACTGAAGGTCGGTATTTGTGGGGAGCATGGAGGCGACCCAGCCTCCATTGAGATATTTGTCCATGCCGGCGTGGACTATGTTTCCTGCTCTCCCTACAGAATCCCCATTGCCAGACTTGCGGCGGCTCAGGCAGTGCTTCGATCCAAGAAGTAGGTCAGCTATTTTTGCTGATTCAGTTGGTGCCTCCAGAGGGCGGCAGCAAGGATACGACTATTTCCTCCAAGATCCAATTCCACGGTTGCTTGTTCTCAGTTTTGTGACGGCATGGCCATAAGGTGCTCAGTCTGCGTACTGGAATCTGATACCATATGACCAATAAGTGAACGGTGTCTGGATTCTGTCCGGTCCAGGATTTGCAGGTTGTCTCGGCGCGGTAGTCTGAGTACCCTTGTCCTGCGAGATAATCGTGACCTTGATGGGCCGTTCCGACATCCGGCGGCCTGGCTCCGATCTTGAATGCAAGCCGAATTAGTTGGGGGTTTGAGTGGGAAAGAATGCTGTGAAGCTGACGCTCGCAATAAGTGATTACGATCATGTACGCGATCTAACCAACGGAGTGGTTGGTGTCGAGGGTGTGGAACTGCAGGCCCTGGACTTTCAGGTGGAGGAGATCTTCTACAGGTTTTTGAAATTCAGGGAATTTGACGTCTGCGAACTTTCCTTTGCCAAGTATGTTTCGCTGGTTTCTCAACCAGATTGCGACATCACAGCAATACCGGTGTTTCCATCCCGGGTCTTCAGGCAGTCTTCTTTCTACGTTCGTAGCGATGGACCAACCTCTATTTCTGAGATCAGAGGTATGAAGGTCGGAATTCCTGAGTGGGCTCAAACGGCTTCGGTGTATTCCCGGGGTTATCTAACTGAGACAGTGGGAATTTCGCTCAAGGACATTCAGTGGGTCCAGGCTGGGGTAAACGAACCAGGGAGGGTCGAAAAAGTGAACCTCCGGATTCCCGATGGTGTGAGCTACAAGCCAGAACCCACCAAGTGTCTGAACGACATGCTCTTGGCCGGAGAGCTTGATGTGGTCATGTCGGCCCATGCGCCTCGCTCGATGGAGGAAGGGGATCCCCGTATGCGCCGCATTTTGGTCGATTACCAACAGGCAGAGTATGAGTACTTCCAACATACCAAGATCTTTCCCATCATGCATGTTTTAGCGGTCAAGAAGTCGGTCCTTGACGAGAATCCTTGGGTGGCAATGAATTTGCTTAAGGCATTCGAGGAAGCCAAGAGGCGTTCGGTGGAGAGGCTTTTCGATGTCACCGCAAGCAGATTTCCGCTTCCGTGGTCGCGGGTTTATGCCGACAGGATTTCTGAGTTGTTTGGGGACGATGGCTACTGGCCTTATGGCGTAGAGCCCAACAGAGTCACACTTAGCGCGTTCCTCCGGTTCGCATATGACCAGGGAGTTACCCACAAACCGCTCGAGGTGGAGGATCTGTTTCCAGCGGGAGTCCAGAGTTCGTTCAAAGTGTAGATACGGGCCCGTGCTCGTGCTTGGAGTCTCCAGCCTTGGAGCATTTGATGATTTGTTTGGTCATTTAATCTCGAAAAATCGACACGGCACAGGCTGAGTCGCTTGCGCAGCGTCAGTATTCGGCCGGTCAGATCTAGTTGAATCTCAGTATGGGTTTAATCACCTTGCCGTCGTGGGCATCGGCGCCCGCCTTGTTGATATCTTCGAATTGGTAGTAGGTAACCAGCTTGTCGAATGAAAACTTCCCTAACCTGTAGAAGTTGATGAGTTGCGGAATCAAGACTCCTGACACAGATCCGCCCTCGACGAGTCCAGCAATTGTCTTGCTCTTTGAGCGGAGGTCATTGGAGTCAATGGACGCTTCGGTACCTTGTGGAAGCCCTCCCAGTTGGACGGCAGTTCCGAGAGGAGCCAGTGAATCCACGGCCTGGCGAAGAAGCGAGGGATGCCCTGCAGCTTCGATTGCGAAGTCGACACCGCCGTCGGTGATGGAGCGGATTTCGGCAACGACATCGGAGGACTTGCTGGCGTTTATTGTGTGTGTTGCGCCCAGTTCACGCGCCAATTGAAGGCGGTTCTCGTGGACATCAAGTGAGATGATTGTGCCGCAACCAACGATGGCCGCAGCCATCAGGGCGCTGAGTCCTACCGCGCCTGCGCCTATGATCGCAATCGTGGACCCAGGTGTCGGCATAAGTCGGTTGAATACCGTGCCAGCTCCAGTCATAAGACCGCATCCCAGCGGACCGAGGAGGGCCAGGTCGATGTCTTTAGGAACCTTGACTGCGTTTCGTGCGTTGACCACCGAGTAGCTGGCAAAGGAGGACTGTCCGAAGAAGTTGGAGAGCGGCAGGTCACCTTTATGGAGCCTGTGGGTCAAGTCCTCCATTCTGCCGCCAAAATTGAGTTCGGCATGCCTGGCGCACGCGTAAGGTCTTGCCCGCAAACAGTTGCGGCATATTCCACACGATGCAAAGCCCAAAACAACGTGGTCGCCAACCTCAAGGTTGGTCACTCCCGTGCCAAGCTCTTCGATTATGCCTGAGCCTTCATGCCCAAGTACGGCTGGAGCTGGAACCCTGTGGGTCTGGTTTTTCACGTTCATATCGGTATGGCATATTCCTGATGCCACCATTCGAACAAGGACCTCCCCGGTTTTGGGGGGATCGAGCTCTACTGTGTCGATGTTGAAGTCTTCTCCCTTGTTGTTTACTACTGCCGCCTTTATTTGCATGCGAACAATATCTCCCCTGATTCGCCGATTTAAACTCCAACCATATCGTGTTATCAAGTCCGATGTATGGAGATCCACCAGTCATAACTTCATCCGGCAAGGCAAATGGAAACGTGTTACCCTTGGAAATTTTTTGGGCGGAAAGTTTCAGGCATGGCATATAGTTTTTGGGCGCCTGGATTTGGCGAGTTGCTGGGAATCTGCTGAACCTATGACTTGACAGGCAATGCTGAATGCACGATTTATTTGAATTTCTCAGTTTCGGCTCGTCGAACCTTTTGTTGAAGGTCGATTTGTGGGAGATTTGATGATTGGGGATCTAATTTGCCGATGCGCTGACACTTGGTTTGTTGGAGTCCATTACTAGGCTCAAGCTCTAGGCCCCTTCGAGGTGGGCTTTTACGGAATTTGGATGGGGATCGCTTGTTAATCAACGAGAACGACGTGTCAAAGGTCTTGGAGCAGACCGACATTCTGACGTTGATAGGGGAGCACGTGGCGCTCAAGAGGGTTGGGCTGCGATATGTTGGTCTCTGCCCATTCCACCCTGAGAACACCCCATCGTTCAGTGTTAATGCCGAGGAGGGCTTCTACTACTGCTTTGGCTGTCATGCTTCGGGTGATGCGATCTCTTTCGTACGCCAGATCGAGCGACTGGATTTTGTGCCAGCGGTTGAGTACCTTGCCGGAAGGGCGGGGATTATGTTGACCTACGACTCGGAAGAGTTGTCCAAACACGCCTCCAAACGGTCCTCGCTGCAGTCTGCGCTTGCAAAGGCCGTTGAGTTCTACCACGGTCAGCTCATGAATGGTCCCGGTGCGCAGCAGGCTCGTGATTACCTCGATTCCCGTGGTTTGGACAGAAACGATTGGGAAAGATTTCAGCTTGGCTGGGCGCCTGATGGACCGGCGGCTCTGTTTGGCTATCTCGCAGTTTCCGAGGAGGTCTTTGTCGACGCCGGACTGGGGTACATCGACAAGAACGGAAGACCTGTGGATCAGCTCCGTGCTCGCATAATCTTTCCAATTTTCGAATCGTCAGGTAAACCAGTCGCGCTTGGTGGACGGATACTTCCCTCAGCTCAAGTGGATGGCAATGGCCAGCCGGCTTCAAAGTACAAGAATTCTCCCGAGACCACCCTGTACTCGAAGCGGAAGACTCTGTATGGTCTGAATCTTGCCAAGGCCGAAGTGGTGGCCAGAGGAGAGATCATTATCTGCGAGGGTTACACCGACGTCATCGCCTTTTTCAAGGCCGGGATTCCAAGAGCGGTGGCAACATGTGGAACAGCCCTGACAGAGGATCACGTCTCCAAAATCAAAAGCTTTTCGAAACGTATAGTGCTTGCCTTTGACGCGGACAATGCTGGCATCAGTGCGACGGAGAAGTTCTACCAGTGGGAAAAGAAGCACAAGCTTGAGATCTATGTGGCAGATCTGCCCGATGGCATCGATCCCGGTGAGTTGGGCCAGAAGGATCCGGTGAGACTCCAAGGTGCCATTAGCGGTGCAAAGCCATTCATGGCCTTTAGGCTTCAGCGGCTATTTGATGCGGGCGATTTCTCGAGTATCGAAGGCAGGGCCAGAGTTGCAGATGATGCAATTGCGATTATTTCGGAGCATCCCAATGCTTTGGTGCGTAACGACTACCTGATGCAGGTGGCTGACAAATGCCGATTCGAAATGAATGATCTTCATGTGAAACTTGAGCAGGCACTGCGATCAAGGCACTATCTCGGAGATGAGCCTGAAAGGCATGCGCAGTCTTCCAGCTCGGTGGGGGCTCAGGAAGGTCATTCGGGCTCTTCTGAAAATAACGGAATGGAGCACAGGCCTATCAGCGCCCAGGCTCTGGGCCTTTCCGACAGGCCGGCAATTGAAGGATTGAAGACCCTGGTTCACAACCTTGAGGAGATGGGAGAGTTCTTTCCGCTTGTGCTGTTTACCCACCCCACTCACAGAGCGCTTCGGATTGCGCTTGAAGGGGTGACCCAGATCTCAGAGGCAGGGGCCAGAGCGGATATTGCCGGCAGGGAAGCCAAGGAGCTTTTCATACGTCTCGCGGTGGAAGCTCCGAAATCGGAACCTTTCGACGTGGTATCGCGCCTCGTAGAGCGGGGGGTCAATCGAAGGCTCGAGCAAATGAAAGTGGAATCCCGGTCTCTTGATCCTGGCTCAGACAAGCTGAAAGATTTATCCGCTGAGCTGTCAAGGATACGCCTTTTACAGGAGGGACTCCGCTCCGGAGGGAGCGAGAAGATCGATGCCACTGGCCAACTTCTAGTATGGCTCGTTCAAGGCGAAGCCGAGGGATGACGATGAGCAACTACGATTTCCAGTCCACGGAGGATGTCCGGAGATATCTGAGAGAGATTGCGGAGACGCCGCTTCTTCACGTCGAGGAGGAACGAAGGCTTTCGCAGAGAATTCTGGAATCTATTGAAGCTCAGAAAAGGGTTGGAACGTCAGAGGAAGATCCACAGGACCAGCGCAGGGTTGCAGATGGTCTGCGTGCCCGGGAGGGTCTTACAAAGGCTAATCTGCGACTGGTGGTCTCAATAGCAAAAAGGTACCGCAACCGAGGATTGCCCTTTTTGGACATTATCCAGGAGGGTAATATCGGGCTAATGAGGGCAGTTGAGAAGTTTGACTATTCTCGCGGTTTCAAGTTCTCCACCTATGCGACTTGGTGGGTCCGGCAGTCGATCATCAAGGCGATTGGCGATCAGTCCCGTGCAATTAGGGTACCCCAGCATGTGGCGGAGGAACTGGCTCAGCTTTTCATGGTACAAAGGCGACTCCAACAGTCATCATCACGCGAGCCAACCCTGGATGAGCTTGCAGAGAGTATGGAGATGCCGCTTGCTCATATTCTTGAACTTCTTCAATATTCCAGTGATGCCGTGTCGTTGGAACAGCAGATTGGCGCCGAGAATGACTCGACCTTTTCCGACGTTGTCGAAGATGAGAGCGCAACCAAACCTGATGAGAATGTATCCAAGGATGCAATTGTGACTGCCATAAGAGAGGTTCTCTTGTTGCTCCCATCCGATGACCGCGAGATTATGTCATACCGGTTCGGACTTGATTGTGATCGGCCCCACTCGCTCGACGAAACCGCGAAGAAGTTCAACAGAACCAAGGAGAGGTTGAGACACATTGAGCAGAAGGCCATAGTGCGTCTCAGGCGACCTGAACTTTCCGAGGTACTCAAGGGATTATGGGAAGAGTAAGGGTAAATTCACAAAACCTGACTGAAGGGCAGCTGGGCTGTATTAGATTGAGTTTCGCCTCAAAGACGTTTTTGGGCTGTATTCCGGGGTAGCTCAATTGGCAGAGCACGCGACTGTTAATCGTGTGGTTGAGAGTTCGAGTCTCTCCCCCGGAGCTTTGCTGCCACCGTTTCGTGGGCAGCTACCATCAAACCAGGGGCCTGTAGCTCAGTCGGTTAGAGCAGGGGACTCATAATCCCTTGGTCGTGGGTTCGAGTCCCACCGGGCCCACCAGGTCAGAGGCCATGGTGACATGGAAGATGACATAGCATGACATGGATGTGACATGACATGCTATTTTGGATGTGCTAATGTGTACGTCCATGAGAGGAAGCATTACTCCACACCTTGGTCAAGCGGACGCATGGAGACTGCGCGTATATTTGGGCAAGGATCCCGCTACTGGAAAAGAGAGATACAGCTCGAAAGTATTCCGTGGGAGTAAAAAGCAAGCCGACAAGATCCTGAATCAAATGCTTGTCGATGCTGAAACTGACCGACAGCATGCTTCGATTATTACTGTCGAGGATCTACTTGTGGAGTGGATCAAACACCTCCGTAGTCTTGGACGGGCTCATACTACGATTTATGGATACGAATGGCGGATCCGGAAACATCTATTGCCCGCCATTGGCAGCGTTCCCATTTCTGAGTTAACGGCAAAGCATTTAGATGATCTCTATGCAAGACTTCTGAGAGAAAGTGCTCCGGCTACGGTTAGGCAGACGCATGCAATTATTCGCAAAGCGTTGGATCAGGCTCAAAGATGGGGTTGGGTGGGGCGTAATGTAGCTGTTCTTGCTACCTCGCCGAGAGTCGATAGAACAGAAATAGTTTCCCCTTCAATAGAACAGCTAAGGGCGCTGATTGAAGAGGCTGAGCGTACTAATCCACAATTTGCCTCTCTTATAGGTCTGGCTGCCGTGACTGGAGCGAGGCGCGGTGAGCTGCTGGGATTGCACTGGTCAGATATCGACCTTGATAAAAGATTTATTTCTATACGTGGTTCACTCAGCTACACGAGTTCTAGTGGAGTGAAATTCGGACCAACTAAGACTCGTCAAGTTCGACGTATCGCACTAGATGACTTTGGTGTGGCTGTAATTGAGCGACAGCGGGGCTTTTTGACTGAAGTGTGTGGCAAGCTCGAACTAGCTCCAGTTGAAAATCCATGGCTCTTCTTTGGCGAGGTGGATGGCTCCAAACCGTTGCATCCTGACAGCATCAGTTCCGCATTTGGTAAGATTTCCAAGAAGCTCGGAATGAGTGGAATTCACTTCCACAGCTTGAGGCATTTTACGGCCACGCAACTGATTGCGGCTGGGATGGACATTCGGACCGTCTCCAGCCGACTAGGGCACTCTGATCCTTCGATTACATTGAGGGTGTACAGCCATGTGTTAGAGGCAAATGATCGTGCAGCTAGCGATATTATGGGCCGACTCCTGGGGCCATAGGTCTTTCGGGATCCACTGTAAGCGGTTCTTGTGGTAATGAAACATTACTCGGCTGCTCAGGTGGGTACTTCTGCCGTTAGTTTTATCTTCGACTAAACCTTTTCTTCACTACTTTTCTGTAATTTTCAATTTCCCCTACTGTCGGAGTTCCAAACAGCCCCAAT
>JAJYDM010000041.1 GCA_021777475.1 Actinomycetes bacterium
GGGTGTCCCCAAAGAAAGGCGCCATCTGCCACGTCGTAATTTGGGGGTTGTTGCTCCATCGGGCCGCTGTGGCTAGAGGTACCTGCACTATCCCTCTGCAACCTGTGAACCCACAAAGAGAACCAGTCCCGCTGTAGCGAAAACATTGCGTGCCTCCATGGTCTCTGCATTGGCGGTAGCCGCAGGCTACACACGCAAACACCGCTTTCCTCTCCCCGGTTGCGAATCATCCTGCGCACCGATTGGCCGCAGACTTAGAAGTCTTCAATTCATCCTGGTTTAGGCCATGTTGGACGGCGGAAGTGCGCTTAGTTGTTGCACCAGTTCCGAAATGCCAGGTCCAATTCTGTAACCGCCCCCTTGCGACGACAGATGAACTTTCGGCTAGATCAAGAGCAGGATTTGGGGATTCGGCCATTTATGTGACTTGGCTGACCCAGTTCATCGCCAGGATATGGCAAGAATGCCACAGGTTGCTCTGCCGAAACCCATGTTGAAAACAAAGCGCGCATTAGAGCAGTGCCCATGTGGGATGTCGTCATTTCATGAGTTTGGGTTTAGCTTCAATCGAATGCTCAATGCACCAGATCGACTTCGTGGCGTGACTCTCATTTGTCCCTGAAGCAGCTGGCAGTTCCTCCGCTAGCGCTAATCTTCCACCCCTTCATGCGCGGGGGTTCGTCACCAAGACCGGTCGAAAACTCCTCCCATGGTTTAATTAATCACGAGCTGGAAACCTTGACGGAGGAACCTTCATTGGGGGGATCCAAGTCCCAAACTCAGCCAATTTGAATCCGTGGAAACCGTCACTATTTATTCGTAGGGCTGAAATTAAGTGGCAGCGTAAACTATGGTCTGTTTTAGTGATAAAATAGTCTAGAATATAAAATTATTTCAAAGAAGACAGGCTGTGTCCATGCCGCAGGCGAATGATCAATACAATCCGGAGATCTCAATGCACTCACAGAAGGTGCTGATGAGTCTGTTTACGATCTTCCGCCATCTGCGCCCTACCGGAATGAAAAATTTCTGGCTACAAGGCGAGCCTCCAGCCCCACGTCACATTATGGCTCTCTTCCATTTAGCTACCACTGGTCCAATGTCAGTCAGCGAACTTGCAACGAATCTGGGGGTCACACTCACAACTGCAAGTCTTTCGGTGACCCAGATGGCGGCCTCTGACCTTGTAATCAGAGAGGAAGACCCTACAGACCACCGGAGAACCATTGTCTCAATTTCGCCAAGAGTCGAACCAATCGTGAGAGAGGTATTCACCACCAAGGTTCACGCCCTGGAAAAGGGACTTGCGGCGCTGGGGCCGGAGAAGTCTGAGACATTCATGCGAGACCTGGAAGTTCTCCTAAAGGCGATCGAATCCCACACCGACAACGACTCAGAAGAAGCGCCAAATTCAATGAAACTTGACGAATAGACCATCGAAACAAATCGGCAAAAGCATCCAAGTTCGCCTAACACATCCGTACCCGCTCCACGATTACCAGAGGTTGACAAAGTGAACAGACTATTCACAAAAGTGGGACGCTACTCCGTCCAATTCAGATGGCTTGTGGTAATCATATGGATCATTGGATCCTTCGCTGCGATTAGGCTCCTTCCCTCCATTTCTAGCGTTGTGAAGAATAACAACCAGGCTTTTTTGCCAACCAATTCGCCGAGCATTAAGGCGGCCGATCTTGCAAAGCCACTGCAAAATTACAACTACTCCCTGATAATCATGGTTGGCGCCAACAACTCCGGGACCCTGACCAAAACAGATCTCAGCACCTTTGCCGCCATCAACCAGAAGATTGCCCAAGTGCCCACGGTTTTGAGCGCAAAGGTAGCCGGAATCTCGCCAGACAACAAGGCTATTCAGACTGAGATAGTCTCGAGCACCTCAGCATTTGACGATGCAAAGGTCACTACGGTTGTGTCGGAAATTCGTGCCGCAATGGCGTCAGTACATGCCCCGCCAGGCTTCTCTGTCCACCTCGCCGGCCAGGTTGCAACAACTGTTGACAGCGCATCAAAGAACGGAAGCCAGTCGACGGCCACTCAGGACTATTCGGTACTTGTAATCGTCATCATTCTGGCACTTGTGTTCCGGGCGGTGCTTGCCCCAATCGTTACACTGCTGCCGGCACTGATTGTGGCGGTGGTTGCGGGACCCCTTGTGGCCGAAGCCTCGCACTTGGGTTTTCAGGTTTCATTCATCACCCAGCTACTTTTGATCGTATTGGTTCTCGGAGCAGGCACCGACTATGGGCTATTCCTGGTGTTCAGGGTTCGTGAAGAGTTGAAACGGGGTAGCGCCCCCAAAGATGCCGTTTCACGCGCGCTTTCGAAAGTCGGAGAGTCGATCACCTTCTCCGCAGCAACGGTAATAGCCGCGTTGCTATCGCTGGCAACTGCCCAATTCGGTCTTTATCGCGGACTTGGCTACCCTCTTGCTATCGGAATTGCGCTGATGTTGTTGGCCGGCCTCACCCTTCTTCCTGCTCTTTTGGCGATATTGGGCAAAGCCGTATTCTGGCCGAGCAACGTAAAGGCCGGCTCCTACAAGATCGGGACCTGGGGCAGGCTTGCGAGTAGCATCGTCAAGAAGCCCTTACTTACGCTCATCGTCGGAGTCATATTCTTTGGTTCCCTTGCAGCGATGTCGCTCGGAAATCATTCGTCCGGATTTGCATCAGTCAGCAGTTCACCTAAAGGAACTGACAGCTATTACGGAAACCTTATCCTAAACGATCATTTTCCAGCTTCTAACTTCAATCCGACTCAGGTGGTTTATACCTTCAAGCAACCAGTTTGGAGTAGCCTCAGCGACCTGTACAACCTAGAAAACGCCCTGAAGCACTCGCCGCAGTTCAAGACCGTGTCAGGACCGTTTAACACTATCGGTACCCAACTCACTCCTGCTCAGCTGGGTGAGCTACATGCGCTTCTCGGCGACCCCAAGCTGTTGCCAACCGTTCAGAAAGCATTGTCACCCGGATCGACTTCCTCAATCAGCCCCACTTTGTACAATTCCTATAGGTCAGAGTTTAGATACATCTCGACGGATGGCAAGACGGTGCTATTCGAAACCACCCTCACTGCCGGTGACCCCTCATCTACGCAAGCCCTCAGTGCGGTCCCAGGTGTGCGAACCCAGGTGGCGACCCTTGGACAGCGCTATGGTGCCGTTGCAAACGGCGTTGCCGGAGAAGCCCCGGCAAGCTACGATATTTCATCCGCGTCGAACTCGGACCTATTAAGAATCGTTCCAATTGTTGTGATCATTATCGGGTTCCTGTTAGCGATAGTCTTGCGCTCCTCTGTGGCGCCGCTTTATCTTGTTATTTCTGTCGTGCTTTCATACCTGGCAGCACTGGGACTCGATGTCTTGGTGTTCGTGCATATCCTTGGACACAAGGGACTCTCCTTCGTTCTTCCGTTCCTGCTGTTTCTGTTCTTACTTGCATTGGGTGAGGACTATAACATTCTGGTGATGACACGAATCCGGGAGGAGGCCCACCATATGAGCCTTAAGGACGCGGTCACTGCCGCCCTGAATGCAACCGGATCCACCGTTACATCAGCTGGCCTTGTTCTGGCAGGCACCTTCGCTGTTCTAGGATTTTCCGGTGGTGGAAGCGCCCAGGTGCAAGAAATCGGCTTCGGCCTTGCCTTGGGAATCCTTATGGATACCTTCCTGGTCCGGACGCTTCTGGTTCCATCGACGGTCGTACTCCTAGGAAAGTACAACTGGTGGCCTTCAAAACTCGTGCAGACGCAGGAGGCATTCACCGCTGATTCTTCTGAAGCGGTCACTGGCGTGGCACAAAACTGACACAAATCTCCAACGCGAAAAGATTGGCCATGAAAAGCTGGCAGAACACGTTCGCCAAAAGGCTGTTGCATTTTTTATTGCCTTCACCTCGAATAGGCAATCGCTGGAGGCAGATCGCAAACCACTTTCCATCGTTGGGAAAAAATGATATTGTATACAGAAATGTATGCAATTATTAGACCAAGCGCCTAATGCTACAAAGGGGGTCAGCACATCGGTTCACTCTGCGGAAATCCAAGGAAAGTCGACGTAAAGCAGAATTCGCGGCACATGCTGTGCCCGATTTTGGAAATCAACGCACAATGAAATTGGCGACGCAGCTCCAACCCAACCTACGCCACACCACGAAATGCGGTGGCGACATCGAAAGGTCCACTAAGCAACCGATAGGGACAATGCAACATGAGGATCAGGATTAGCTCCGAACATGCCGTAAAACAGCGCGCGACAAGTCGTGGATTGATTTCCCTGTCGAAGGTCAAAGTTAACAAGGCAAATCACCCAGGGACCCTCGCCATATGGTATTGGTTTTTGCAAGAAAGCAAACGGGGCAACTATGCGCACTTGACTAATCGACCTGAGCAAATCAATAAATCTCGAACCTTCAATCGAACTCCGCAAAGGATCTATAATGCGAGGAACTTATGTCAGACAACGTAATGATCGACCAAATGCGGGACTTGATTTTGCGACGGGTTCTTGTACCAGGACAACGTGTACGCCAGGCGGAGATTGCCCAGATGCTCAACGTCAGCCGAAGTCCAATACGTGAAGCTCTGCAAGGTCTGGAATCGGAGGGTTTAGTCACCTACCAGCGAAACAGGGGCTACGTAGTAACTCGGCTGAGCGCGGCGCACCTGCAACAAGCCTACCGAATGCGGGAAATCCTTGAAACGGAGATCCTCCACCACGTGAACTGGCCCGACGCTGATGCCTTGAACCGCCTGAAAGAAGTTCAGGCTCAGTTAATTTCAGCAAAAGACAGCGTAAACAACCTTGTCAGGCTGAATCGGGAATTCCACTTTGCAATCTTTGCACTCGCAGAAATGAGTCTGTTCGAAGAGGAAGTCGGACGGCTCTGGCGATTGACGGAACCATACCGGGCGGTCTACCTGGTAAGTGAGGCCACCCGTGAAGACATCATCAGAGAACACGACATGATCCTTGAATGTCTTGGTCAACGCGACCGCGACTTGCTACTGATCCTTACAGCCCAGCACAGGAAAAAATCGGAGATCTACCTTACTAAATTCCTCGAAGAAGAGGCCATAGAGCCTCTTCGCAACAACGCCGGTGGCAAAGGTGGCGATGCCCCTCTCGGTGAAGGGGTAGCTGCGCCGGCCCTTCAGGGTTTATGATCATTACCTCCAAAACGTACTAGGCCCATACCGCAACGAAGGCTCCATCGTCGAGCACCTCACATCAAGATCTCTAAGGGTGAATCTGTTCGAACTTTGCAGCCACCCCGGAATGCAACCCATACGCGACCATCGGAATTGACGATCAGCCCATAGGCACTCCGTCTGTCATGTATAGGATTATCAGTTGCCTGGGCTCTATCAGATCAGGCGAAAAACTATCAACATCAAAGGCTCACTTAGTGAATTAAGCTATCCGGGCTCGTTATCTCAAGCCTTACGCTTGTCCAAAAGAGCCTTTAGACGATCACGGTGGTCTGCGGTCCTAAACGACTCCAGCTGAGCCTCCGCCTCACCCTCGAGTAACTCCGCCAACGTCATAGTTGGAAGGTTGTTCAAGAGCTGCTTCGAAAGGCGCAGCACGTGGCGGGGTCTTTGTGAAAGCTTTTTGGCAAATTCCAATGTCTCCGAGACCAGCTTGTCGGCTTCGAAGACATTATGGACAATTCCAACCCTCTGCGCTTCCAGTGCATCGATAGGTTCACCCATCCACAACAAGATCTTTGCATAATTCATGCCCGTAATACGAGGAAGAAAAAAATGAGCTCCCATGTCCGGTACAAGACCAATATCGCCGTGGACCATGGCCAACTTCGCATCGGCCGCGGCAAACGCAATGTCGCTGGCAAGAACCAGACCAAAACCGCCTCCATATGCGAGACCATTTACCGCAGATATGATCACTGCGTCATGATTGGCAATTGTGCGAACAAGCCTGTTCATGCGCCGCATATAATCTTCGCCGGCCTCACCCCTCGCCATCAATTTGATATCGCCGCCGGCACAGTATGCTCGACCGACGCCAGTCATGACCACGACGGGCGTGGACTCGGCATCTGTGGCTTCCAAAATCTCAACTATTTCCTCACCCATGACAACGTCAAGGGCATTTAGCATTCCTGGATTATTGAACTCCAGTAAAATTACATCACCATGGCGAGATACTGTGGTCAGACTCTTGGTCACTGAGCCCCTCCTTCTTTTGGTTTATTCTACGGACTAATCGAGGGACAGGGTAAGGTCACGCCGAAAATCAGGGTGGGCCACTTTGATCAGAGCCTTCGCCTGTTCCGAAGGAGTCAACAATCTCAAATCAGCCGCACCGAATTCGGTGACGACAAAATCAATTTGGCCTGGCGGTAGGGTTGCCGGAACATCATCGGGAATTCTCGACACAATGTTGCTGGACTTCCCATCTCTGGATGTCGCGCGCAGCGCCACAATGCTAAGACCATTGCTGGCCTCTCTTGCCGCTGGAGCAAAGTCGGGGAGACCTCCTGGCGCGGAGATGATCCTGCCCTTTAGCTGCTCGGCATTCGCCCTCCCAGCCAAATCTATCTGCAATGCGCTGTTGATGGCGTAAAGGTGATCCATGTCACGCAAAACCCGTGAGTTGTGGGTGAACGAACAGGCCCTGAACTCAACCTCATCGTTGAAGTCAAGGTACTTGTACAACGCGGGACTTCCCCAAGCCATGGCGGTCACCATTTTGCGGAACGGAGCCGGCTTAGTCGCATTAGTGACGTTCCCGCTCTTTGCCAGCTCCACCACTCCATCGGTGAAGACGCCGGTGTGGACTCCCAAGTCGCGTGGCGCATTGGTCGCCAGCTCCTGAAGCACGGCGTCAGGTATCGAACCCACGCCAGTTTGCAGTATGGCACCATCGGTTACCAAGTCCGCCACAGTCTGGGCGATACGGCGCTCACCTTCGTCAATCAACGGAGAAGAGACCTCAAGCGGGCCTTCTTCGGTAACAAACCAGTAGTCAACCTGATCCTCCGTTATTTTGGTGTCACCAAATGTATGTGGCATTGTTGGATCCACCTCGGCCACAACAAGCGGATTGGTCGCCAAAACTGCAGGCATGTAGTCGACCGATACGCCTAGGGACATCTCCCCGTTTTGGTCAGGTGGCGATAGGTGCAAGAAGATGGCGTCTGCCCGATGTCGTCCACTCGCATAGAGACCCGGTATCTCCGAAAGCGGAAACCTATAATATTCGATACTGTCGGCTCCAGCCACACCCCTCAGCCCACGACCCGGCACCCAGGCATGGATCTTGAGATGCTCAGGTGCCAGCGGCGCAAAGGGTACCGAAGCCATCGGCGAAAGCATGTAAACATCAAGGTCACCAATGTCAGATCCATACAACGCGAGCTGATCGCCCAGCCAACGGGGTTCCGCCGCCGCGGAGTGCATCACGATGCTTGAACCGCCCTTAAATTTGGGCAACAGCTCCTCGAAGCTATCGAGTTGTTTCATTTGTTGCCTACTGAATCGCCAGAGTCTGGATAGTCGTAAAATCCACGTCCTACCTTCTTCCCCCAACGTCCCTCACGATACAACCTTTCGAGGATCTCGTTTGGCTTCGCAGCCTCATTTCCCGTCTCCTGGAATTCGTCAAGCCTTGCAAGATACGTGACGTCCACACCGGCGACATCCATTAGATAAAAAGGCCCCATTGGATGTCCAAGTCCCCTTGTCACCGCCAGATCAATGTCCTCGGCCGAGGCGTAGCCACCTTCCAGAAGACTCATCGCCTCACGGGTCAAAGCCCTAAATATCCGGTTCACAACAAATCCAGGAATCTCCTTGCGAACCAGCACTGACGTTCTGTCGATAACCTTGCAAAACTCAAGCGCAGCCGACTCCACTTCAGGCGAAACCTCTGGATGAACCACAACCTCGACGAGATCCATCGCCAGAACAGGGTTGAAGAAATGGAGATTGATAACCCGTTCTGGTCCAGCAGTCACCTTTGCCAGTCGTGAACCTACAATATTTGAACTGTTGGACGCGAGTATTGTAGGTGCGGGACACAGCCTGCCAAGCCTCTCGAATAGTGCCGCCTTCGGCTCAAACTTCTCTATGATTGCTTCGATCACCACAGAAGCGCCGTCGACACAGTTTTCAAGAGACTCCACAAATTTCAGCCTTTTTGCTGTCTCGATTTGCTGTTCCACACTGAGCTTGTTCTTCTTTACCCGCGACTCCAAGTACTCCACGGAGAAATCCGAGGCGTTCGCAAGCACAGCATCGGACACATCGTACAATGAGACCTCTAGGCCCTTAATTGCACAGTGAACGGCAATTTGCCGACCCATGCTGCCGGCCCCAATTACGGCAACTCTATTCATTTATTTTTCCTTCTACTCTCGCTGGTGGAGCCATTCTTTCTGATTGATCCCCAAACCTTGCCATGGCAGCCCGCCTCTCCGGAGAGAAGTAGCAGACATCTGAGATCTCGACATCAAATTGAAATCCCTGCCGGAAACCGACCACGTGATCGACCGACCGCTTCACCCCCCGTACCGCGGTCGGCACGTTGGTGGCAATCATCCTGGCCGTCTCCATCGCCTTTTCCAACAAGGAATCGTCCGGAACCAGGTAAGATACCACGCCCATGGAAAAAGCCTCGGCGGCGCTGATTCGGCGTCCAGTCATCGCCAAATCCTTGGTCCGAAGCGGACCGATAATCCGAGTGAGCATTTGCAAAGCCCCACCTGCCGGGATTATGCCCCACCGTACCTCCGGCAGCGCGAACTGCGCTGATTCACCAGCCACTATTACATCAGCAGCCAATGCCAGCTCAAATCCCCCACCAAGACAGTGCCCAGAAACCGCGGCAACCATCGGCTTGGAACGTTCGTGAATCGCAAGATAAAATGGGAACACTACAAACCGTCTATAATCATCGGCTTCCTCGTCACTGATGCTTTGACGCTCTTTCAAATCAACGCCTACGCAAAACGCACGGGAACCACTGCCTCTAACAACAACCACTTTGATGGCGGGATCAGAGTCGATCTCTGCGACCAACCGTCGCAGGTCGCTAAAAAGACCCCTGTTCAACGCATTCATGGCCTCGGGCCTGTTCAGAGTAACCAGGGCTACCCCATCAACATTCTCAAACAGGACAAGTCCGCTCATATCCACCTCACCTGCCGCTTAACGTCCGTGAAATAAGGGAGAGCGTTTTTCTCTGAATGCCGCGATTCCTTCACGAAGGTCTTCACTGGCGAACAACGTGGCGACACCCATCCGTTCCAACGCCAGTCCCGTACTCAGAGGACTGTCATTCCCAAGGTAAAAGACCTGAAGCAGGATTCGCATCGCCAGGGGGCTAAACCCTGCTAGGCGCTGTGCAAGTTCAGACGTCTTCGCCATGAGTTCATCTGCAGGGACAATCTGGTTTGCCAAACCCAGCTCATACGCCCTTGCGGCCGACATCAATTCGCCGGTAAGCAACATCTCGATCGCCAATCCCTGACCGATTGAATGCACTAACCGCTGGGTACCTCCATAGCCGGGAATGGCTCCCAGAGTGATTTCTGGAAATCCAACCCGAGCCGTATCTGCCATGACTCTCATGGTCGCCGCCAAACTCAGCTCAAAACCGGCGCCGAGTGCCAGCCCGTTCACAGCGGCAATCACGGGTTTGCCAATTGCCTCGATTCTTTGGTAAAGAGATTGAGCCCTTTCAGAAAGAGCCATCATTTCGGCGGAACTCTTGGACTCAAGTTCTTTCAAGTCTGCCCCTGCTGAAAACGCACGCTGCCCGCTGCCCGTAACAACAGCCACGCAAATCTCGTCTTGCGCTGCGATGTCGTAGAAGACCTTGTCGAGCGCCTCCAGCGCTGCTTCGTTAAGAGTGTTCATCGCCTCAGGACGATTAATTGTCACATAGGCAACTTTGCCATCTATGTCCATGTCGATCGAACTGTCCATCCAACCCTCCGATCAACTTTCTCGACGGATTATCATGGCTGTGCTCACGCCACCGCCACCACAGATACCCGCTACGCCAAGCTCACCGCCGCTTTCGCGTAGGACGCTATACAGAGACATCAATATCCGCGCACCAGAGATGCCGGTTGGATGGCTCATAGCAATAGCGCCACCGTGCACATTTACCCGGCTTCGATCCCAGCCCAAGACTCGCTCGTTGGCAAGCATTTGCACGGCAAATGCCTCGTTGACTTCAACAAATTCCATGTCATTGAGCGTCATTCCGGCCTTCTGCAGTGCCAAGGGTATCGAAACACCTGGCCCATCTCCCATAAATGCGGGTTCCACTCCAGTCTGGGAAAATGACACTACCGAAAAGAGAGGCACCCAATCCCGCTCCTTGGCGTGCGCTCGGCTTGTCACCACCAGTGCCACCCCGCCGTCACCCATGCTGCAAGAATTCCCGGCAGTGACGCTGCCACCTTCTTCAAACGCTGGTTTCAGACGACCGAGCCTTTCGAGCGACGTATCCCGCCTGATTGATTCGTCATGGTCCAGCAGCTGTATCCGCTCATCGAGACCTGACAATGCCGACGCTGAAACAATCTCCGACTTCAGAAAACCACGGTCCTCGGCATTAGCTGCCTTTTGATGTGACTCCAAGGCAAATTCATCCTGCTCTTCACGGCTGATCCCATACTTTTTCGCCAGGCTCTCCGCAGTCTGTCCCATTGCCATGTCGCAAAGAGGATCAATCGTGTCGCTCCAAGCGTCTTCGATTACTCGGTTTCCTAGCTTGATTCCTTCCCAACGCACATTTCTTACCATAAAAGGCATAGTGCTCATTGACTCCATGCCGCCCGCCACCACAGTGAGCGATTCGCCGGTCAAAATGGACTGACTCGCCAGCATAACGCTCTTCATTCCGGACGGGCATGCCATATTCACCGTCGCCGCCGGTACCGAAATCGGAATCCCAGCCTTGACTGCGGCTGTTCGAACTGGATTTGGACCGTTGCCGGCCTGACGACAATTGCCGAGAAGCACAGTATCAACTTCTTCCGGAGCCACACTTCCATTCTCAAGAGCTCCCCGGATAGCCGCCGCTCCCAATTGAGCGGCGGGAACATCCCTATAAGCCCCACCAAAGCGCCCCAAAGGCGTGCGCGCCATGCCGACGATCACAATATCTTCCACCAATACCGCTCCTTAGTCATTGAGCCAGTGATCGAGCGCAACAAACCTGCCGATCATTCATAGACGTAGAAACCCCTGCCAGACTTCTTCCCCAGATATCCAGAGGCGACCAGTGACCGATGAAGTGGGCAAGGCAGAAACTTGTTGCCTCCGCACTTCTCATTGAGGTCTTCCAAAATATGCAACATGGTGTCGAGGCCGACAAAGTCTCCCAACTGCAGCGGACCCATTGGGAAGTTGAACCCATCGCGCATTGCCTGATCCACGTCTTCCGCAGTGGACACACCTTCATACACGGTCCATACGGCCTCATTGAACATTGGCATGTAGACGCGGTTGGTGATGAATCCTGGCGAGTCCTTCTTCACCTCAACAGGCGACTTTTGCACCTTCTGCAAAAACTCCTGGACTGCGGCGAGAGTCTCGTCACTCGTTCTGAGACCACGAATGACCTCCACAAGCCGCATCACCACGACAGGGCTGTGAAAATGAACTCCTATAAATCTGTCAGGTCGCTGGGTAACCGCAGCCATCGGGCTGATAGGCAATGCTGAGGTGTTGGAAGCAAAGATCGTGTTATCCGGCATGACCTTGTCAAGCGCCCGAAAGACTTCCCGCTTTAGATCCAAATCCTCAAATACTGCCTCAATCACTAAGTCAGCCGTTTTGGCCTCTTCGAAACTTGACACCGGAACTATCAGATTCAGTATCCCCTGACCTTCTTCCTCGGTCAGCTTCCCTTTTTTGACCCGACCTGTAATCTGCTCGGCGATCTTGGCAACGCCCCGGTTGCGCGATTCTTCGTTACTGTCATAGACATAAGTCGTGAGACCAGCCTGGGCCGAAGTCTGGGCAATTCCATGGCCCATCATTCCTAGGCCAACGACCAATACCTTTTCAATACTCAATGCTCATCCCTTCCATTTGAAAATGAGTGCTAGTCAAGTCCGTAGACCTGGGCCGCGTTATCATGCAAAATCATCTGGGCAACATCTTCTTTTAGACCCATTCCTTGACGGATGTAACTGACCGCGTCTTTGTGCACAACGGCCGGAAAATTGGTTCCCCAAAGCACTTTTCTCTTTCCCCGGCTCTTGATGAAGTTGACCAGGGTCTGCTCAAGGTATTGGGGGGCGTGGGCATCGATACCCAAATAGACATTCTCATGCTTCCAGGCAAGCGCAATCATCTCTTCGGTCCAAGGCCACCCCGTGTGCGCGCCAACAATCTTGAGTTCAGGAAAATCAATTGCGATGTCGTCGAGAGCAATCGGACGGCCCAACTCGCTCGGCATTCTCTCGGCCGAGTGTCCGACCTGCATCGACACCGGAACACCCAGCTCAGCGCACTTTGCATAGAGGGGGTAGTAGAGACGATGGTTGAGAGGAATCCCAAATCCGTAGGTGTGAATATAGACTCCGCGAAATCCCCAGTCCTTTACCGCCCGCTCGACCTTTCGAACCCCCTCCATTCGGGTGTAAGGGTTGTATCCTGCAATTCCGACGAACCGATCCGGGTACCTCTCTACCACCGCGTTAACTTCCTCTTCGGTGATGTCCCAGATCATGCGATTCTTCTGTTCTGCCATCATGCGCACAGCGGGAATCAGAACCTTAGAAACACCGGCTTCGTCCATAATCGCGACAAAGTCATCCACAGCGATACCCTTTACCCGGTCTTCCATGTGCCACCACTTGATCAAATACTGAAACTCCGGTGGCCCATACCAGTTCTTCTGTATGCAATCCTCGGTGAAAAGATTGCAAAGTATGTCGATCGCACCTGTCATATTCATTAAACCTCCGCTGGTGTAGTTGAATTTCGAAGTTGAGTCTGCCCTAAGGCACCCTCGAGAGCTGGCTGTCTCTCCCCCTCCGGAGTCAAACCACGCACCTCCCCCAATAGCCACAACGCCGTGTGGAATTGAATGTCGGCATCCTGCAACAGACGCTCAACCGCCGGTGAAGGTGCCTCCTGTAAAAGGACGTGAAGATCGTGACGTATGTTGTCAATGTAGGCAACATACTCTTGGTGTTCCATGAAAATCCCTCCTAGTACTCTGACCTAGTTTTACCGGCAGTCTTAAACGGTCTTGGGCCGATGATCGAAGAACCGCTTCGCTTTGAGTTCATAACGTGGAAGGTCTCCAGGACTCACAACCTCGACCATGATGGTTACCCCAATCTTCGCCTTTATCACAGCCTGGAGATCCCTTTCCAGGCTGTGATAGCTAGTCGATGAGACTCCCATCGATGGTTCGACTTTCACCGTCACTTCATCATTTAGATTTCCGGATGCCACGTGCAACTCATAATGAGAGCTGAGTCCGGGCACATCGCTCAGCAGGTACTCGACCGCAGCTGGATAGACATTGGTCCCCTTTATGGTGATCATGTCGTCAGTTCGCCCAAGGACTCCACCTTCGTATAGAAGCCAGGTCCGACCACAACTGCATACGTCGTAGTGAGCACGGACCAAATCATGGGTCCGATACTTGATCACCGGCTGGGCCATTTGTATATAGCTGGTAACCACGTTCTCTCCCACCTCGCCAGGCCCCACAGGGTTCCCTGATGCATCGAGAATCGTAGCATAACCTTGATCTTCTCCAAAATGACAACCGAGCTGTTCAGGGCAACCGGGGGCAATGGCTCCAACTTCACCCACACCATAGAGTTCGTATGCCTTGGCGCCCCATGCGGTCTCGATTGCTTGACGTGTGGTGGGAATTCCCGGGCCGGGTTCACCGGCATGGATGGTGTAACGAATGGCTGTTTCACTTGTGTTAATCCCAAGTTCCTTGGCCAGCTCCGCCAGATAAATCGCATAAGTCGGAGTGGAAACCAGAACAGTGGGCTTCAATTGTTCGATCTGACGAAGCCGCTGTTCGGATGTAAGTCCGCCACCACTCATTACCGTAGCTCCGAGGCATCGGACCCCCCAATATGCGCTCCAGAAACCCGTGTACATTCCCCATGGAAAAGCAAAGTAAAAGGTGTCATTGGGACGAATGCCCACACCCCAGTAAAGGTAGGCCCACTGCTCACCATACTGCATCTGGGTATGCAGAGAGAACGGGATCCTAAGTGGTGTACCCGTGGAACCGGACGTTTGAAAGTGATATATGTAATAATCCGGGCTCAGTGCGACACTGTCACCCCAGGGTGGATCCACCGCCTGAGCATTTACAAGATCCTTCTTATCTATGGTCGGTACGTATCGGTTGAAGTCCTCCAGGCTGCGGATGTCCTCCGGAGCAAATCCCATCTCGCCATATAGGTTGTGATAGAAGGGAACCCGGTCATACGCGTAGCGCAATAAGGCCTGCAGCCGCTTTAAATGCAGTTGGTCCAATTGTTCACGGGGCATCGTCTCCGTATACTCGTTCCAAAATGCTCCCGACTGCGACCGGGAACTTAGCAAGGGCTGCGATCGCAGCGCGTAGACCTCTTGAAGTGACACGGTACCTCACTTTCTCAGTGCGCCGTAATCCCTCAAGCAGCTGCTCAAGGTCACGGTGGCTGCACAGTTACACATTCTCACAGATACGCCCAGGGGTGGGAACTTATCCAAGGTGCACCAAAGACTCTTCTCGCATGATTCCAATTCCTACACGGATATCTCGAAATTGAGGAGAACTCCCACGTCTAACCCCATTTCAGCAATTCTCCCCACTACACCAACCAACTACCGAAAACTGCACCCATAGTGGCCAAACCCGAACTATCCGGGATCCTGAGCCCACATCTCCAATCCCACACCTCTCTTAGCTGGACCAACCTTCAATGGATACTCCATAAACAGAATAATTGCATGCATTTATGTAGACAATATGCTCTTTGTCACGTCATTGCAAATGGAGAAGCTGCCAATCTGAACCACATGAAGCCGCAATTCCGTACCCTCAGGGTGGGTTCGGGCAGACCTAACATGGAGTGCTACCCCGACACTTTGGGGATTGGCCCCCGGCTAACCAAATAGGTCCTGCTAGCGCCTCAATGCCGCTTTAGCGGTTAATACGATAAGCTGTGAAGTTGACAAAGGCTCGGTCAAGATTTTCCGCCAGGCTCTAAGACAACTGGAGCACTGATATGGAACTCAACTACCAAATGCCTTCCATTCCAAGACTGTGACTCCGTCGCAGAAGACCGCTGCATGCCATCGCATTGTGGACAAACTCATCGACCAGCGCTGATTCGTCGGCCTAAAGCCCCTTTTGCTTCGGCGGCATGCGGGGACCAATGACAAGAAGCCTCCGACCAGTCTGAGGTCAATATGCCCCGTATTCCAACCCTGAGAGAACCAACACGCTCCTACTAAACGACTTGGCTCCTACAGGCAGTCATCCGACTTCCCCTTTTACGCACGAGTCCCGTCGGAGTTTCGTGAATTGACGGCAAGACCGTCACGTATTGATCAGATTGACAGATAACGCGGAGGTGGCAGTTGCAAAAGCGGGCCGATCTAAACGGCACGTATTCATCGCCAACAAGTCCCTAATACCAAGGCTATTAGGGACTTGTTGGCGGAGACAAACAGGCAAGCGGCACATTGCGCCTTTAGCCGAAATTGAAAACATTTGCACGTGGCCTGACATCGACCAATTATGCGAGCCATCGGCATTGGGTCTTGTCAAGAGTTTCCGAGCTAAAAGAGGCGCTAACCTTTCTCAACCCGTCCGAACTTCCGCGCCGCATCAACCAAATGGTCATGGCGTATCGCAACCGGCTTAGTGAAATCACTCTCTGCAAACGCGTTGGTTTTGGCTGCTATCATCACCTCTGCAACCTCCGCGCCTGACATGCCATCGGTAAGCCTGGAGACCAGCTCCGAGGCATCCTCCACTGTCAGCAAAGGATCCAGAGCAACAGATTTAAGATGGATACTCGCGATAGCAGCACGGTCAGGCGCTTCCGGAAGGCCCACATGCACCTTCGAACCCAAGCGGCCAGGTCTTAGAACAGCTGAGTCAATCAAATCAAGACGGTTGGTGGCGCCAATGACAATAATCTCTGGAATATCTTGAACGGAATCGAGTTCACCAAGGAGCTGGTTCACCACTCGCTCAGTAGTCTTCGAACCTTCATCGGACCCTCGTGGAGGCGCAATCGCATCGAGCTGGTCCAAGAAAATAATAGCTGGTGCCACCTGGCGTGCAACTTGAAAAATGTGGCGAATCGCCTCTTCGGACTCACCGAGCCACTTCGAAAAAATTTCAGGACCGTCGACAGGGATAAAGTTGACCTTTGCGCTCTGCGCCAAGGCGTTTACCAGCATGGTCTTACCAGTGCCCGAGGGACCATGCAAAAGAATCCCATTGCGAGGACGCAGTCCCATCGCCCTGTAGGCCTCTCCATGTCGAAGGGGTCGGAGCACAAGATCCTCCAACTCCCGCTTCACTGCATCAAGCCCGCCTATCTCATCCCAACCCACCCTCGGAGCAGCCACAAGAGCCTCACGCAATCCGGACGGGCGGATCCTCGTGACAGCCAAGTCGAAGTCCACAGCCTCGATAGTCAGATCAATTCCCTGTTCCAGGCGAAAAGCATCGCGGTAATCGGCAAGCGCTCCGCCATGACGCCTCAAGGCACTCAGCCCGGCCTCTCTGCAGAGTTCCATCAGGTCAGCCCCCACAAAACCATGTGTGATCGCTGCAATATGGCGGAGATGGTCAAGGGCCCCTCGGCCCATGGGCATTTCCCGGGAGTGGATCTGAAGGATCTCGTAGCGACCCTCTTCACCCGGCGGACCGATGAAGATCTCCCTGTCAAAACGGCCTGGCCGACGCATGGCGACATCAATGGACTCCATGCGATTCGTGGTTCCTATCACAACAACTCCGTCGACTGCCTCCAACCCGTCCATGCACGACAGTAGGGTGGTCACCGCCCGCACATCGCTCAAAGAACCAGACTCACCACGGCGGGAAGCAATGGCGTCAACTTCATCTATAAAGATCAGAGACGGCGCGTGATGAGCGGCTTCGCTAAAAATACGACGAAGATTGCCTTCGGTCTCACCCTGCATTGTTCCAACCACGGCGGGCCCGTTAATGAAGAAGAAGTGAGCATTTACATCGTTCGCGATCGCCTTGGCCAAATATGTTTTGCCGACTCCCGGAGGTCCATAAAAGATAACGCCCCTGGGACAGGTTATGCCCAACTGCCGATAGATGAACGGAAGCTGCAGGGGAAGCTGCACCAACTCGCGAACGAGGGCTATCTGGTCACGAAGACCTCCAACGTCTTCGAAGCTCACCTCGGAGCTATTCTCCGCGCTCCCCAACTGCGGCGATTCAATTTCCAGCTCAGTGTTCTCTGTGAACTCGCAGGGATCGTCATCGACTTCCACGATCTCGTAGATCGCTCCCACATGAGAATCATGAAAGGTGGCATAGACGAAGCCACCTACACTGCATGGCGTCCTACTTGTGCTAAGCAGTTCCTGAAGGTGCTCACGTAGACCATGAGCCCGGGACATGTCCGTAGGAGCTCTCAATAGGACCTGCCGCGCTGGGACAAGGCGAGCCGGACGGATCTCAACCCTGTCGTCAAGCTTCGCCTTGAGTGTTTTGCGGACCAGCCGGTCCAGACGCAGGATGCCGGATCCGCGATCCTCCGCGAGCGGCTCCCCGAGACGCCCTACCGCCCGCCTACCATGCCAACTTGTGATCTCCACGGCATCCCCGACTTGCAATCCAAGTCTATCCATGAGATCAGAATCCAAATGCACGAGCAAAAGCGGGCTAGATGCTGCTTGAAGAGCCGACCGATCCACAGTTGCGGTAACCACACTGCTCCGGGGACTCCTCTCATCTCGGACCCGGTCAAATCCAGCATCATGCACGTCTGCGATCAACGCCTTTCCCTCAGATGCTCGCGCCACTCAGGGCAGGGTTCAATTTGATCGAAACCAGACCCACGGTCAACCGACATAGCGTGCGCGGTATTCAGTGAACAAAACATTATCTCTACATCCTCGTCAGAATCATTGAAATGCTGTACCACACATCCTGGAACCCGGAGTGGAACCTGGACCAAGTCACGATAGTTCCAGTCAAAGCGAACCTCATCAACTACTGTGTGACCTGGCCCGCCTTTCCATATAAAGCCCAACTGATGACCTTGGGTAAGCTGTTTTCCGCTGCGACTTCGAGGAGGTATGCGCTGCACGTACATGACAAATACATTCATAACTATGTCAGTCATGGTGGGAGCCATATACCATTTCATATAGCCCTGGGGATTGAGTTCCCACGGAAGTTCAGAACCTTTTGCCAGCTTCTCCGCAGTCTCTCTGTCAATTCGCTGCTGGTCGCGCAAAGAAATCAACTCATCATAAAAACTTCGGGCTGCAAGACGCTCCATCCTACTTTCGGTTGTCATTGGCGCCTCCTTTGCCAGCTTCGCTCTCACTTTTCGGCACCAACTTCTCTACTGCCGTAGTGGCACCTTTCCAACTCGTCACGCCAAAGTGCTCGACAAACTCCGGGTCGAGGGCCGACTGCACCAGCTCACTACCCTGCTCATTCCAGGTCGGTTGGTGGATGAAGGCGAGCCATTTAGAGCTACCGTCGGTACGAAGATTGAAGTGCTGATGCTCAACACCCTCCCTAAGCAGGGGCATTATGACCATGTCACCCTCCTCCCAGTCGTATCGCACACCATTCATTGTCGAATAACCACGGCCTTCTATAATAAAAAGAACAAGTCCTCCCTGGTGACGGTGGCGCCCTGACACTCCGCGGATGTCGTGGATAAAAACCCACCAATCTTTAAGGCATGCGTTCGACGAGTCGTGCGGTTGCAGGTACCAGCCGATCAGACCCTGAGGGCAGAGCTCGAATTGATCTGGCTTCACGGCCTTAATTACCAACGGCGCTGTCTGCTGAAGCTCAACAAACTGCTCTCGCTCGGTTATCAGCGAAAAGTACTTTGGAAACGCCGAGGGTTCAGGCTCACGCGATCGAGTCCCAACTCTTTCAGACAATTCAACCCTCCTAGTAGTTGATCGACATCACCATGCGGACCACTCCCACACGTGGCCCGACATGATGATTGCATGCATTTATGTAGACAATATGCTCTTTATCGCATCTTTGCAAATAGAGAAGGTGCGAATTTTGGAGTGTCTTCGGCCGAGTCTCGCCTCAAGTCGACGCCTCAGCGTGTACACCTATTCGCACAGATTCAGTTGCGTTATAGAACCGATTGACTACCACGAGTTTCATTACGGTTTGCCATAAGTGGGTCCACCGGCCGATCTCGCCCACTCCCTGACTTCTTTGAAGCCAACGTCTCCGACGAAATTGGAACCGCTTGCCCAACCATTGAGTCATGCCGTCGAACCCTGTGCAAATAGGTCCGTGACGGCGGACTTCGAACCTTTCCACACCCTGGTTTGAGAAAAAACAGCCTAGAATCACTTGCAGGTCCTACTGGTCGGCTGGTCAGCAACTTGGCTCTATGTGGCAGCCTTCAGCAGTTGCTCGACCGATGATTGGGGAAAATTTAGGGAGTACGTATGTCCGGTTCAGTTGATCTTGTCAAGAAGGATCAGGTTGCATATCTTTACCTGAATAACCCAGAGAAGAAGAACGCCATAAGCGCCGAGATGTGGGAAGAGCTTGCAACAAAAGCCCTGGAGATCGCCGAGGACAGCCACGTCCGCGCTGCCATTTTGAGAGGTCACGGCATGTCCGCATTCGCGGCAGGCGCCGACATTTCCCAATTCGAGTCCAGGCGCTCAGCAAACTCCGAAGGCAGCACTTACGATGACTTGACAGAGACCGCCATCGCGGCAGTAAAGTCGATCCCTGTTCCAGTCATAGCT
>JAJYDM010000042.1 GCA_021777475.1 Actinomycetes bacterium
CGTTCCACCGCCCTGTCGTACTGATTAGTGGTCAGGGCAGTCCTTCGGGAGAACTTCTTGATGTTTTTGAACTCCTTGCAGGCGTATATGAGAGCCTTGGACCCATATGGACGTTCTTCATTGGGGTTCTTGCTGGGGTCAAGGTAGGTCGACCATGTGTTGCGAAGTATGTCTATGTCTTCAGACACCCTGCAGCGGGTGGAAGCGGCCCAGATTACCTGCTCAAGATCGGACGGGTCGATGTCCTCGTCCACCACGTATATGAACTTCGAGTAGTAGGCTCCACCCGCACACTGAGCGGCGATGGCGGCTGCCTGCTGCGCATGGCCCGCATACATCTGCTTGAGTGAGACCACAGTCATTCCGAAGCCGCCTGCCGCCGAGGGAACTGACCATACGCCTTGAACACCTGGAATACCGCAAGCCTCGAGGTCGCGCCAAACCCTTGCTCCGCGCATAACAGACAGGAACAGGTTTTGTTCGCACGATGGGTGGTCGGCCATGAGCGCCGCGGTCATTATCGGCTGATTTCTGAAGTAGATCGCCTTAACTTCTATGCTGGGCGTCTGCTCAAGGCCTGGACGGCCGTAGTAGCCGGTGAACTCTCCGAAAGGTCCCTCTTCCTGACCGCCGTCTGGGTATGAGTAGCCCTCGATGACCAGTTCGGCTCTCGCCGGAATGGGAAGTCCTGTGATCTTACCAGGAACGGTTTCAATGGGCGAGCCCTGAAGCCCACCTGCCGCGTCGTATTCGGACTCCTGCTTGGGGAATCCCGTAGCTGCGCAAATGAACAATAACGGGTCCACGCCGTAAACACTTACCACCGGACATGGTTTGCCCATCGCCCACCACTTCTCCCGATCAAGCAAGGTGTCCTTGCCAGGTGAGGAGTAATATCCAACCCTGTTCTTGCCCTCGATCATCTGACGGTAGGTTCCAAGGTTGATGCGTCCGGACTCAGGATCCTGAGTAATGATCACATCGGCGGTTCCTATGTAGGGCCCCCCATCGCGGACCCAGTGGGTCGGAGTTGGAAAGTAGTGCATATCGATGTCGTCGCCCATCCAAATGTTCTCGAAGATCGGCGCATCTTTGGGGTCGACTGTGACCGGTTTGATCTTTTCCTGGTTATCAAACTTCTCTTTGATATATTGAACCAGCTCAATGGGAGTCTTGCCCGGTTCGGTCCTCATAGCCAGGGAGAGCCGGTTCATACTGTTGCCGATTGGGTTGAAAAGCACCCGGACGTCACCCTTGTGTCCTTTTGGCTTTTCGAACAGCAGTGTCGTCTGCTCCGCGTTCTTGCCATTCAGATAAGTGAGCGCGCCCATCTCAAGGTGCGGGTCCACCTCTTTGGTGATGTGGGTGACCTCACCGAGCTTCTCCACGTCATCCAACCAGTCACGCAGATCTCTTATATCGACTTTGCCCATTAGTAGAACCTCCAATTACTGGCAATCCGACCCATACGCTTCAGCACGGTCGCAATTCGCCTATTCCTTTTACATCACTTCGATTGGCATCGGGAACCATCCCGGCCAAGCATCACCTGGGTCGTCACCTGTCCAGACTCTTTTACGGCTGGGCCGACTTTGAATCCGTTCAGCTCTGTCATGGCCCCTAGAGACAGTTCGATTCACAAATACCTGGAAGAGCCGGACTTTGTTGACGCGAACTGGTACCTCTCAACCTTCCATTTCTGTGGAAAGATGATGGCGCTCACACTGGCTGGGCCAAGTGACTGAAGGCCAGCTGCTGTGCCAATACCTCCCCCATCCGCACCAAGCCTCGTTCGTCTTCCCACTTTTGCACGATACTTTGTATTTTCCCAATCCGTCGTTAATAACCCCCCACTTTAAAGTCATTCAATAGCACCTATAATCGCTGTCTGAGAATAAGGATAGCGCATACTGATAGGAGAAAACAAATCCGATAATAAGTTTCCGTCTTTGAACTGGTAGCCCCTCATTTGGGGCGAATTTCCGATTAATAGCTTTAGAAATGGCCATGTTACAATTCTTTGACTTGGCGCTCCACCATTGTGGGGATGGACTCTTTGGGAATCAATGGGTGGTTGGGATTCGCTTAGAGGTGGCCCGCTGGATATTTGGGGATATCTGTAAAGCAGGAGGGATTGGTTTGAAAAGCTTAGGGGATTGGCTGGCAAAGGTTGAAGAGATAGGCGAATTGAAGAAGGTGAGCGCCGAGGTAGACCCGGTGCTTGAGATGTCGACTATCACATATCTTGCAGGAAAAGAGATTGGAGGGCCCACTCTCCTCTTCGAGAACATCATGGGTCATCCGGGGCAAAGAGTCCTTTTCAATCCATACGGTTCAAGTTACAAAAGGCTGGCCTTGGCAATTCGGGAGAACCCGGACGAGCAGAAGATAGAGCTGGCCCACATACTGGCAAAGAAGATGAAGCAGAGGGTTGCACCCAAGGTCGTGGACGGCAAATCGGCTCCGGTGAATCAAAACATCGACACCGGCGAAGCGATTGACGTCACCAAGTTTGGAGCACCGGTGATGTGGCCCCGCGACGGGGGCGCCTACATCGGGACCGCCGATGTAGTAATCACTCAGGATCCTGAATCGGGTCGTGTCAACTTAGGTACCTACCGTCAGATGGTTGAGGGGCCAAAGCAGGTTGGTTTCTATGCATCTCCTGGCAAAGACGCCCTATTGGACAGAGAGCTCTGGTGGAAGCAGGGCAAGCCGGCTCCTGTGGCTGCGGTTTATGGCGGAGACCCCCTGCTGTTTCTGGTGGCGGCCACCACGTTTCCAAAAGACGTGTCCGAGTATGAGTTCGCCGGCGGCATCGCTGGGGAACCGATCGAAGTATTCAAGAGTGACGTCACCGGTCTGACCCTGCCGGCTCACGCGGAGATCATCATCGAAGGCTTCGCCTACCCCGACATGACCGCTCCTGAAGGGCCCTTCGGCGAGTTTCAGGGATACTACGGACGTCCTGGTGGACCGACACCTTTCATAGAGATTAAGGCGATCCGCTATCGGAACAGTCCGGTCCTGATGTCCGCCCTGATGGCCGACTGGCCATCGAACGAGTGCGGGGTTATGTGGGCGCTGGCAAAATCGGCCAAGGTCTGGGACGATCTCGATTCCATGGGGGTACCAGGGATCAAGGGTGTTTGGTCGCCTCCGGAGGCGGCCGGATGGGGATGGACGGTGGTGTCGATCAAGCAGAAGTATGCCGGCCATGCCTCGCAGGTTGGCGCACTTGCAGCTCAGTGCATGGGTGGCGCCTATTTCACCAAGTATGTGGTGGTGGTGGATGAGGATGTCGATCCGACAAACCTTTCAGAGGTGATTTGGGCTATGGCAACGCGTTCGCGGCCAAAGGACTCAATTGACATCCTGCGTGAAACCTGGAGCACCTATCTCGATCCGAGTCAGAACCCCGCTGAGATCCGGCCATGGGGTTCCAAGTGCATCATCAACGCTTGCAAAGAGTTCAAGTACATCAACGAATTTGCCAAGCGCACGCGACTGGATAAGAAAGTTTATGAAAAAGTCGTGGCCAAATGGCAGGAGCTTGGGCTTAACGGTGAGGCTCCCCATATCGAGTATTTCGAAGAAGAGGACGTGTAGTCCGTAAAGTACTCAGTGACGCGGTGGATCTGCCGCCCGGCAAAGATTGTGCATTCCTTGATTTAATCAGATTTGAGGTCCAAACTTGTCAGGGCGGCGAATTTGCCCAGGTGTTAGGGCAGCCGGTGGTGAAGCCAATGCTGGGCGGAGGTAGCTGTTCTCAGTACATGCAGGTCATTGGCTGGTTCTGTGTTTCCAGTTTGGCAACTGAATGTGACTTCTGATATCGACGATAGGAATTGGAAGTCGTGAAACAACGTGTTTCGTGGGGATCGAAACACGATTTGCTGATTCTCAGCTTGAAAATGAGGGTGGAAATGGCGCAGTCGTTTAGGGAGTATCTGGATTTCATAGAGAGTAAGCATGCCTCAGAGATCCTTCACATTGACGGTGTGGTGAATCCGGCAGGCTTTGACGTCACCACTGTACTCACCCATTTGGAGCGCCAGGGCAAGTATCCTATGACCCTCTTCTCCAACTGTCTCAACCTCAAGGGTGAGATATCGCGGTTTCCCCTTGTTACAAACATCTATGCCTCACGGAAGCGTTGTGCCTTGGCGCTGGGACTCGAGCCTGAACAGAGCGGTTTGCCCATGGGCATCGAGTACGCACGCAGAGAGGCCGGACGCAAGAGTCCGGTGATTGTGAAAAGGTCGGAGGCTCCGGTATGTCGGATCGTAAAGGTCGGAGAGGAGGCGGACCTCAGCGAGTTTCCGATCGTCAAGCATCACTATATGGACGGTGGGCCATACATAGACATGACCCCGGTTATGAAAGATCCCGACAGTGGTGCCTATAACGTCGCATTTCTACGCACCATGTATAAAGGTCCCAGGAAGCTCGGCTTCCACATGTCGCCTCGCCACAACTGGCAGATCGTGCGAAAGAATGAGGAGGCTGGACGGGCCACTCCAGTTGCCATAGTTGTCAGTCACCATCCCGCCTTCTACCTTGGTGCCCTCAACGTCTCTCCCTTCGGAGTTGACGACTATGAGCTGACCGGCGCGATCATGAACGAGCCACTTCGGATAACCCCCTCGCAGACCTGGGGCGATAAATTCATGATTCCAGCAGATGCGGAGATCGTGATTGAGGGAGAAGTGCTGCCCAACGTCAGGGAGGTTGAAGGTCCTTTCGGAGAGTTTCCAGGCACCTTCGGCCCACAGCGCGCACGGTGGGTAATCGATATCAAGGCTATCAGCTACCGCGAAGATGCTGTTTATCAGGATATATTCGTGGGACACAAGGACAACTGGACCTTGGGTGCCATACCCAAAGAGGGAACGCTTTTCAACCGGATAAAAGGTGTTGTGCCTACGATCAAGGGACTTCACATGCCAGACTCTGGCGCAGGGAGATTCAACTGCTACATCTCCATTGCCAAGAAGGTGAACGGGGAGAGCAAGCAGGCGGCGATGATCGCGTTGGGCGAGTGCGACTTTGTCAAACACGTTGTGGTCGTTGACGAGGACATTGACCCATTCAACGAGCAGGAAGTGATGTGGGCGGTAGCCACCAGGGTACAGGCCTCCCAAGACGTTGACATCATCAAGAACGTAAAAGGTAACACGCTTGATCCCTCTCAAATTGATGACGTGATGACCGACAAGATGATCATCGATGCCACCAAGCCTTTGGGACGGCCATTTGCCGAACGCGTCAGGGTTCCGGACGAGGCGCTCGAACGGGTGAAACTGGAGAATCTGGTGAGCCAGGAAGAACTTGAGAAGTTAGCGAGGGGATAGGTCAAGATGGTAAAGCTCTTTGACGTCGTTTGTCCAGAATGCCAGGGCCGGTTCCATTGCCACTGGGAGGATTTGAGGCACAAAAGTTACAAGCTGATGTGTCCTTTTTGCGGGAGCCAATTTTCGCAGGAGGACAGTCCGCGCATAATAGAGTAGGCGGCGGTGCCGCTTCAGTGATCTTCTTGCTGCGCTGTCGGTTTTATCGGATTGATTGGGACTTTGACTCACAGCCGAAGCTTGCAACTAAGACATAATTGCACCGCATACAAGCCCGTCTCCTCGCACCTTTGCACCGTGATGTCTCTTGTGCCACCTCTTTTCAAACTCTGTGCCTTGTAGGTATTTACTCAGTCCCAGTTTGAAATGAATCGGGACTACGGTACTGAGGTTTACGGGTATCCCCGGTGGGATTTGGGCCTTATGCCAGGTAGTTTCCGGGTTTGTAAAACCCCGTTCAAAACATACGATTACCCCTATGTTGACGGTGGTTGAGTACCTCTTCGTAGCACTTGTGAGTCTGTCGCTGTTGAGTATCTTTATTTTTGTAATGATCTTCCTGGGAGCGGTCCTCGTTGGACTATTTGGAAGGAAGAGCGACCCTCTGACTGAAGAGCTTGATGAGTTCCTCGAAGACCTTCTGGGTCCGAACGCGTCTCCGTGGCGGGAGCCCGAGAGAATGCATGGCAGGCGGCACCGGTGATTAACTTCCTGCTGCCTGGAACGGAATAGGTCACAGAAATGACATCGGGGCTGAGAGTCCATGTGCTTGGGCCGGACTTCGTATTTCTGGAAATTGGCGAGTTTTTGAATGAAGGCGGGCGATGATGAAACCTACTCAGCGATTGATACAAATCGTATTGGGTGTGATTTGGCTGGTTGACGGCATACTTCAATTTCAGCCTTACATGTTTACCAAGAGCTTTGCAACCGACACATTGGCGGGTGTGGGCCAGGGGCAGCCGGGTTTTGTGGCGCATCCGGTGACGGCGATGGCGGCGTTCCTTACGCCGCACATTGCGTTCTGGAACGCTATTTTCGCCACGATTCAGGTTTTGATAGGGGTGGGCCTGCTGATTCGCAGAACGGTGAAGCCTGCCCTTGTCGTTTCATTTGGATGGGTAATCGCAGTTTGGTGGTTTGCTGAGGCATTCGGACAGATGCTAAACGGAAGCGCAACGATTGTGAGCGGCGCTCCCGGGGCGGTGCTGCTATACGGGATCATCGGTGTGCTTGTTTGGCCAACCGGTCTGGCCAAGGAGGTTTCCGCATCGGCGAGCGGCCCATTTGGCGATATGGGCGGACGGGTCGCATGGGCAGCGGTGTGGATGATCGATGCGGTGCTGCAGTTTCTGCCTGCCAATCATGCCAAGGGCGCGTTGTCATCGTCCGTCACAGCTGTTGTGTCCGGCGAGCCGTCGCTTTTGGCATCGATCAGCAATCATGTAGGGAATGCCCTCCATGGGAGCGGTCCAACCGTGGCGATACTGCTTGGAATCGCGGAAGTTATCATCGGCCTTGGCGCGTTCAGCCGCCGACCCAACATCGCACTAATGACCGGCGCGGCTCTGGCCTTGGTGATCTGGGTCGTAGGACAGGACCTGGGCGGTATCCTTACCGGTCAAGGGACTGATCCGAACACAGGCCCACTCTACATTTTGCTGGCTTTCACCTGCTACCAGTGGCCAAGCAAGGTTGCCGAGAGAGTCTCTGCACGTAGGGTCAAGGTTACTGAAGGCGCCATTGACCGCCTTGCGGGAATCTAACAGAGCTCTGCCATCGCGGTTCGCTCCTAGCCCAGGCCGCGGAGCATGAAGTTCCAGTAGAAGAACGGCAACCCGTATCGCTTCAATAGCCACATGTCGGTGCGCTCCTTCTTGGTGTTGATCAACGGAACCGTGGGATGGGGCGTCAGACTATAGTCGAACTCCGCGAGCAGCATTTTCCCCCTGGCGGTGGTGAAGGGGCAGGCGGCGTAGCCGTCGTAACGGGCTGTCGGCTCCTTCCCATCCAACAAGGCCAGCAGGTTGGCCACCACCACAGGCGCCTCTTTTCGGATAGCCGCACCCGTCTTCGAGGTTGGCGCGTTGCACACATCGCCAAGGGAGAAGACGTCAGGGTAGACGGTGTGCTGAAGTGTGTGGCGGTCTACGCTGACCCAGCCGAAGGGACTTGCGGGATCGGCAAGCGGGCTTTCCCGGATAAATCCTGGTGCACGCTGAGGCGGGGCTGTATGGAAGATGTCATAGGTTATAGACTGACGGCTCTTTCCTTCCGGAGTGGTGATTTCAAACAGTGCGGATCTCTTCCCCGGGTCGACCTCAATCAGCTCATGGCTGAAGCGAGCGTCGATTCCGTACCGCTCGATGACGCTGGACAACACTTTGGCGAACTCGGGAACTCCGAAGATTCCACCCGCGCCGGTGGCGAACACGACGTCGGTATTGGCAAGGGTGCCAGTCTTCTGCCAGTGATCAGCTGCCAGATACGCAGCCTTCTGCGGAGCGCCAGGGCATTTGATAGGAGTTCCGGGAGATGCGAAAAGTGCAGTGCCGCCACGGAACTTTCTCACCAGCTCCCAAGTCTTTGGCGCCAGCTCGGCAACATAGTTGGTACTGGCGAAAGGAGTTTTCAGCGCGTCTTGCAAACCGGGCACCATGTCCCATGCCATCTCCAGGCCGGGGCATACCACCAGGAAGTCGTACGAGAGTTTGGAGCCGGATGAAATGGTGACCTGGTGTTGCTCCGGCTCTATTTCTACGGCTTTGTCCTGAATCCACCGGACACCCTTGGGCATCACGCTCGTCTCGGAACGACGCGTGTGGTCCAGCGAACTGACCCCGCCGCCCACAAGGGTCCATAGTGGTTGATAGTAGTGAATATCGGAAGGCTCTATTAGTGCGATGTCATCTTGGCCGGCACGACGCAACCTGGCAGCGATACTTATTCCAGCGGAGCCTCCTCCAATGATTACGATGCGGTGGCGCATATCCATTCTCCCCAGTTCAATCTGATCGAAACGCGATCTTTCGACCCATAATACCGTAAACCCTAGAAAGTTTATCAATTTAGTCAACATTAATCAAGATGCATGTTGTCATGCGAGATGACAAGGTAGTTGACGAAATTCGACCCGGTATTCGGGACCAAGCTGGAAAGCTGCCCTATGGATGGACAGCCTGGGCCTCTTTGTCGGAGATGAGCAGCGGTGTTGAGCGGGTCACCGCCTGTGGGATGAAAAGCAGCAGTGCTTGTACTTCTTGCCGCTTCCGCAGGGGCAGGGGTCGTTGCGTGAGGCGCGCTTCCAGATCTGGCGTTCCTCGTGCTCGTTCGTTTCAAGTTCCGCCATTATCGTTGCCGCGGACATCCCTCTCTTGTAGAAGCCGAGCACCGTTTCGAGTTGCGGCTGGAGGTGACCGTAGTGGATCCTGTATCCTTCGCAGAGATAGTTGAGACCGTCATCTCCATCGGGGGTTTGGATGAACCGGTCCTTGGGGCAGCCGCCGTTGCACAGGAAGAGGACCGGGCACTCTTTGCAATATGTTGGGAGCGACGCCTTCTTTGCCTGGCCAAAGGCTGTTTGTTTTGGTGATTCAACGAGCTCTGACAACGGGTCGACAGTTAGGTTGCCCAGATAGTTGTTCGGGTTGACGAAGTGATCACAGCTATATGTTCCGCCGTCATGTTCAACGGCAAGCACTCTTCCGCAAGTCTCGGACATGATGCAGATATTGGCGGGTTTCCCGCCGACCACAAGCATGCACTCGAGGAAGTTCTGAATTCCAATTCGGCCAAGATCGTGGCGGATCCATTCGTCAAAGACCTTGGAGAGGAAGTTGCCCATGACCTCTGGTTTGACCGACCAAGGCGCGACCGATCCATCAGGCAGTCGGCTGACGACGGGAAGAAACTGCAGCCAGCGGACCTTTTGATCGAGAAAGAAATGGTAGACCTCGCTGGGAGACTCCGAATTTCTGGCATTGAGGGTGCAGAGAATGTCTGGCTCTATGTCGTGCTCACGAAGCTGGCGCAGCCCCTCCATGACCTTTTTATGCGTGCCTTCATCTCGGATATCGGTCCGGTAAGCGTCATGGAGGTGTTCGGGACCATCGACACTTAGTCCGACGGTGAAGCCGTTCTCGGCAAGGAAGGCGCACCACTGCGCATTCAGGCGGGTGCCGTTTGTCTGAAGGTTGTTTAGGCACTGCCAACCCTCGGGCAGGTATCTGGACTGAAGCTCGAGCACTGATCTGAAGAAGTCGATGCCAGCCAGTGTGGGTTCCCCGCCGTGCCAGACGAAGTGCACAACCGGTCCCGGGCTATGCGAAATGAAGGATTTGATGTATGCCTCAAGAACTTCAGGGCGCATCCGGAAGCGTTCGGTCGAGGGGAAGAGGGACTTTTTCTGCAGGTAGTAGCAGTAGTCGCACCTCAGATTGCACACCGGCCCAATCGGCTTTGCCATGACTACAAATGGTGTTTCAACACTCATTTTCCTACTGCCTACCCATCCGCGTTGTTGTTCGTCTTGGAGCGTACCATGGCGGCGGACGTTGCTGCCAAGCCATGGCCCCTAGGTTGATTAGAGGCTCCGACGGCTGTCTCTGTCATCTTTAGCTGCTGTGGTCCATCGCTCCACCCGATCGTATCGGCGAACGGTCGACTTTCGCATTCAGGGCGAAAAGTGGCGTAGAATTCGAACGTCGTCGAAACAACAACGGGTTGTATCGGCTCATTTTCAGTTCTGTAGGACTCTGCTGTTCAGCTGGAACCAGCCGAGCAGTCGACCGAGTGTATTAGGGGAAACGCCGTGAAGCCTTCGTTGCGTGCTGGGATCGAGTACGAACTCGTCTATCGCGTTCCGCAGTCAAAGATAGTGCCCGCTCTCTATCCTGAAGCCGAGGAGTTCCAGTTGATGCCGGAGGTGTTTGCCACCGGGTATCTCGTCGGTCTGCTGGAATGGGCCTGCGTCAAGTGCTTGGACCCCCATCTCAACTGGCCCGAAGAACAGACCCTTGGCACCCACATCAACATCAGCCACGAGGCGCCGACGCCTCCAGGTTTCGAGGTCAAGGCCCGAGTGAAGTTGACCGAAGTCGACGGACGCAGGCTGTTTTTTTATGTGGAGGCTGACGATGGCAAAGACGTCATCGCCCGTGGCACTCACGAAAGGTACGTCGTTGACAAAGCGCGCTTTGTCGCCAAGGTGGAAGAGAAGAAGCGATCGACCATGTAGCCCGTTTTGCTGGAAGGTTCTTCGCGATCAGGATGACAGTTTCCTTCCCATTTATAGGTCCGCCAGACCTGATCGCTCCACATCCCATTTGGCGAGGCGACTATGTCAAGTCAGCGTCATTTCAAAGACGGTTGGCGTCCCCTGGTCCCAATCGTCCCAAAGGAAGTCGTCCTCTTTTCCGTCAGCAATGAGCCGTAGGACATAGCGCACCTGCTCCTTGTAAAAGTCGCAAAAGGCACCGCGTTTGTTGATTCCTCCATTGAGTTCATGGGCTTCAGCGGGGCAGGGGGCTCCACAAAAGTGGCGAATTGGACAGCTTCCGCACTCGTCGATCTCTTCAATTCGGCGCTCTGTCACGCTTTGAAAGGCCTTTGTGTCAAAGCATGCGCCAAGTCCTGAGCTGAAGAGATTGCCTCCATTGAACTTTGGCAGTCCGATGAATTCGCTGCACGGGAAGAGGTCCCCTTTAGCGTTGACAGCAAAGAAGCAACGGCCGCCGCCACATGGTGAGATGTCGCACATGAGCCTGCGCGCGGTCGGGGCCACAACTCCAAGGATGATGTTCGCGAAGTTGGCGACCACCAGTTTGCGTCCGGTTTCTCTATAGAGTTCGTGTGTTCGTTCAAGGGCCTCTAGATATGCCGCCGCGAAGACGTCGTCTTCCGGACGCACCTTCTCTCCCCCAGGCAGGGTGCACCGAACCTGGTTGAGCATGCAGGTTGGCACCTCCAGGGAGTGGAAGAGCTCCACCATTTCGGTCAGGTATTCGAGATTTTCGGTAGTGACGGTGGTGATAACCGAGTAGTTCCGGTAACCCCGCAGACGTTCCAGGGTCTGGACCACCTTGTCGTGGATTCCGTGACCGCTGAAGGTGTGTCTTGTCCTATCGGTTATCTCCGGCACCGGCCCGTCAAGAGACAAGCCAAGGCTGATCCCGCGGGAGGTGATGAAGTCGATCGCCTCCTGATCCAGAAGGGTGCCGTTTGTCTGAATACCGAAGATGAAGTCATCTTTGAAATGCTCGATTGCCGAGAATACGTTTTCCCGGTTGAGCATCGGCTCTGATCCATGAAATATCAGCTGCGGCTTGTCCTCGGCAGGCATCTTCTGGTGGAAGAACTCAAGCAAGAGCTCCAAGGCTTCGAACATTTTTTCCCGAGACATGTTCTGGCCATGTCTGCGCATCTCTTCAGGCAGGTAGCAATATGTGCAGTTGAGGTTGCATCGTTCGGTGGGATTGAAATAGACAGCCGAGGGCACCAGTCCAAAGCGAAGGTGGTTCATCTCCTCGGCGAATGCCGGGATGCGCTCGCCTATGTTGACAAGGAATTCAGGATTGTCGAGTATCTCAGCTGAGCGGTCCTTTCGCACCAGAGACCAGAATGCCGTGTCCGCTTCGATGACGGCTTCGTACTCCGGATGGTTGATGTCGAATCTGACAAGCTTGGGACCGGCCTGGGCGGAGCGGGTGTCAGTCACCGGCCAATCCTCCCAATAATATGGTCAGAGCCTTTGAAAGGCTCTGACGGTTCGACGGACTGGTTCCCGTTGTAGATACGTGTAAGAAGTTAGCGGCCAATTGAGGTCTCCTTCTCCTCCACTTTTTGCAAAGGCGTGTTTACTACCAGAACATAGTGGGATAGTCCTATGCCGGTGGGCTGGCACGCTTTGCGGTATGCCGCCACAGCGGGCTTGGTGGTTGCAGCAGTCATTGGGTCACCTCCCCCCAAGACGGATCCGCACGCATGAAGAAACTAAAGGAACACGAAATTACGGCTCCAAACACCTGGCAAGCCTCCCGTTGCCGTGCTGCCGTTCCACAGGCAGGCTATGTCTTCACCGACGAGGCCGGTCTCCTGACTTGCGCATCTCGATTTGCGCCACCTTCCCAGGTGACAAGCACCCAGTGGTATGAGGCACAAACTCCACGCTTACAGTGGCGGGCCCGTGCCGGACTTTCACCGGCTTCCCGATTCTCCCCTGAGGGGCACCTCGCGGTCTTTTGTTGGAGATCACCTTAGCCGTTGAATTCCCGGACTGTCAATTACCGCAAAGGTTTGGTTTGAGAATTTGGGCAGCCGCTTTGACCCGTTCTACCAGTGGATGCAATGCCCGGAACCGACGGAGGTTTGGTCGCGGGAGTAGAGCTCCAACACTCCTTTAGTAATGATACGGGGAGTTCTGGTCGTCGTTTTCAAACGACCCCGCTCCAACCTGTGGGACCAGCGATATGACCAGCGAACCGGCCACCTTGTCATGGAGGGTCTGTTTTTTCGGGTCCTTCAGCATCCACAGATAGCCCAAACCGAGAATTATTGCGCTGATTCCGGAAACAAAGTATCTTGCGGTTCCCCTCAAGTACCCAAGCTGCCTGCCGTTCATGTTCACAACCCGTACCTTGGCGATCTTGGCACCTACGGTCTGACCATACGGCCCACCGAGCAAAATCACCATGTATCCAATGTCTATGAGCGCAGACAGCCCATTTGATTCCGGCGGGTTCATTTGGGTGAGTATCTCACCAATAATGGCGAGAAGGACTATGTCAATCAGCCACGCCATCGCTCTCTGGCCAAATGAAGCCAGCGGATAGGTTCCGAAGGTACTCCCCTGAGGCTCGTTAGCTCCGCCGAAGTTGCCAGAGCTTGGGGGATAATCCCACGGATCGGCCATACCAGACTCCTTATATCTGTCTTACGCTAACCAACTCTAGCTCCAAAAGGGACTGAAGTGACCTCGGGCTCGCGTGGCAGGCGTTTCTCCTTATTTGCACGGTGTAGGCTGGGTCGTTGTCAGGCGACCCAGCCATTGCGCTGTCTAAGTGTTTGGAAGTGCTGTTGAGTACCAGGAATGCCGCACCGGCCAGAGGAACAAAGGACATCCTGCCCAGAGAGGCCCAGCTAAGAAGCTGGGCGATCTCGCGAATACTCGAAACCTACTCCAGGCACGGCTTCAGCCAGATCGAAGTTCCGATTATCGAAAGCATTGAGTGGCTAACCGGCGGCATTGGCGGCGAGAACGAGAAGTTGCTTTTCAAGATTCTCAAGCGGGGGGAGAAGCTGGATCTGGCTAATGTCACAAGTGAGGACGATCTTTGCGATCTCGCTCTTCGCTTTGATCTGACGGTTCCACTGACAAGATACTTTGCGAACAACCAGGCGCTTCTTCCGCAACCCTTCAAGGCAATTCAAATTGGGCCAGTTTTTAGGGCAGAACGGCCTCAAAAGGGCCGGTTCCGCCAGTTCACCCAGTGCGATATCGATATCTTGGGTGAGTCCAGCTATCTTGGGGAGATTGAACTGATAGCCGCCTCGGCCGAGGCCCTTATGGCGCTTTCTCTGCGTGGGTTCGAGATAAAGATAAACGACCGCAGGGCTCTGGAGGCGTTCAGCCGATACTGCGGATTTATAGAAGGCCAGTCGGGTGACTTTTTCATCACATTGGACAAGCTGGACAAGATTGGCATCGAAGGTGTGGCGAAGGAGCTTTCGGCCAAGGCCTTTGCGGCTGATTCCATCGACAAGGCGGTCGACCTGGTTCAGGGGCTGTCCGACGGCCGGAACCCGCTCGACTTTTACTCAGAGACCGGTGTCGCTGAGGCAGTTCTTTCTCAGCTTGAAAAGATAGCCTCCTTTTCAAGCGACCTTGGTGGAACCAGTTTCTCCACCCTGTTAGATCCCACAATCGTCCGTGGGATGGGCTACTACACAGGCACCGTCTTCGAGGTGTCCTATCCCGGCTGGAGTTCGTCGATAGCGGGTGGGGGCAGATATGACAAGATGCTCGAACGCTACGGTAAAGAGTCTCCGGCGGTGGGCTTCTCCCTCGGGTTTGAAAGGGTCCTCTCCATCTTGTTGGAACAAGATGATCTTGCCCAGGGGGTGTCCCGAAGATACGTCACCATTGTGTTCCAAGAGAGTGACGACCTCAAGGCGGTCTTTCAGCTGGCGACTTTCTGGAGAGAAGCCGGCTATAGCGTTTCGCTTGCGCATAGAAAGGCAAAGCTGGGTAATCAACTAAAGAGACTTGAGGCTGAGGCCAACGCGGCCAGGCACCCGGGTGACTTCTTCGGGGTGATGGTCTACGGAGAGGACCGCGAGCCGAGAGAGCTGTAGCTTCTTGAGTCGTTCCTTGAGATGGCGCGGATTCTAATGGTTAGCTGAAAAGCGGAGCGGATTTCCATCGACTCTTTGAATGACGGATGCGCCAAACCAACATAGAGTTGAGCAATGAACCGTTCCCGCCTCACTTCTTTCGCATTGAACCGGATTGCAAGCCCTCACCCGGGGTCCCCTCCAGCGGCTATCCCGACTTCTCCAGTGGGAAGTGGGACATTCGCGCCAAGGCAATTGGCGGTTTTCTCGTTGGCTGCTCTGTCACTGGTGGTATCTGCCTGTGGTTCATCGTCCGGCTCCGCACAAGCTGACGCTGGCAGCGCGACGGCTTCCAAGCCGGCCACGACAACGACCACAACTCAACCAGTGGCGCTTTCAGCGTCAACGCCTTCATGGCAGCTCAGGAATCCGCTCAGCCGAATGGTGCTGCTTCCCACCGCCAACAACGAGCTGGTGATTCTTGGTGGTCTTACGGCCTCGGATACCTCTGCCAGCGGAATTTTCCAACTCAATCCTTCTAATGGGTCATTGACCGCACTTGGAGCGTTGCCCGCTGCCGTGCATGACGCGGCCGGGGCTGTCATAGGGTCCAGTTATATGGTCATGGGAGGCGGCTCGGTAAACACCGTCGCCAGTGTTGAGGCGGCCCCGTCGAAAGGCGGCAACGCAAAGGTGATTGGCAGTCTGCCACAACCCAGGTCGGACCTGAGCGCGGTGTCGGTCAACGGAGACACGGTGATTGTTGGAGGATATGACGGCTCTACCGCCGATGCGGCGGTCCTTTCGACGGCTGATGGAGTCAACTACAAGACCATCTCCACGCTCAAGGTCCCTGTGCGCTATGCGGCCTTGGCCGCTGCCGGCGGATCGGTGTACGTGTTCGGAGGGATGGGCGTCGGGGGATCCACCTCCGGCCAGCCGTCGTCAAGTGTTCAAAAGATAGACATTTCTTCCGGCGTAACTACCGTTGTCGGTTCGCTTCCAGAGCCACTTGAGGGCGCGATGGCGTTCGTGCTTCACGGCCAGATCTATCTCGCCGGGGGCGACACCGGAACTGGTTCGAATCAAGTCAGCAACGCCGCGGTGTGGTTGTATCAACCGGGATCAGGGTTCAGCCGGAAGGCCACTCTTCCTCTGGCCGTCTCCAACGCCGGAGTGGCTGTTTTAGGGGGGGCCGCCTGGATCGTAGGCGGCGAACACAACGGAAAAGCCACCGCAGTTGTGCAAACCATCACCGAAAAGCCGGCGGCGAACTCTTGACAAGGTCTTGGCTTGCGGAGCTCCAACATAGCTGAAGCACCTGGTTAACCCCCGGTAGTTGGAGTAGCCGGACTCGTTGGTGTGAACGGCGGGATTCCAATTGTTGAGGCATGTGTCATCAAAAGTGAGTAGGGTGGCGCCAGATCGACGCCGTCGGGCTTGTCGAGGTACCCGGGTTTTGTTCCCGGCACACCGGTGTATCCATACTGCCAGACGATCTTGTTGGTATTGGGGTTGATAACGATGACCCGGTGGTTCCAATCGTCTGTGGCCAGGATGTCGCCGTTGGGGAGTGGCATGGCAATGGACGGCTTGTTGAGCGCCTGAGCGCCGGTGGGGGCAAATCTCCATAGCAAGGAGCCAGCCTGGTTGAACTCCTCAATCACTCCAGGCTTGGTGTAGGCCGCCGTCAGGAACACGCCCGGCGAGACTTCGTTGCTGTCGGAGGGGTAGGTGATTCCCGGCGGGTGGGTGGAGAACTTGATCTGGCCGCTTGGGGTCATTTCATCTACCCAGTCGCCGTTGATCTCGGTGACGAGCCAATTCCCGTTTGTCATTGGAAACATCCCGTTGGGGCTGCCAAATCGGAGCGGCGGTTGATGATAGCAATAGGGCGTCGTCTCCCCGTAAATGTGCACCGGTGAAGGTGACGATGGTGACAGGTACAAGAGTCTGCAGTTCTTTATGTCAGCCGCGATGAGGTTGCCGTTTGGCAAAAGCATGGCGTCGTCGGGGTTGTTCAAGTAACCTGCCACCGAACCGCTTGTGCCTGGATGACCGTAGCGATATGTTATATGGCCGGTCTGAGCGGATATGGCGGTGATGACAAACTGTGACTCCTGGGTGGCAAGGATGTGGTTGCCGGTGGGTCCGAAAAACGCGTCATCGGGCTCTACGAAGGTCTGGCCCTGTGACAGGTCGCCAGATGATGGGAACTGCCAGATGATCCTCCCCTTTGGATCCACTATAAGAAGCCTTGAGTTGTTGCGGTCGGCTATCATTATCGGTCCCGGCAGAACGGATGGATTGGAACCCGGCTGAAGGTGGCCTGGCTGACCTTTGACCTTGGCTTCGAGCGATGCGATCCAGGCCTTGGGAGTAAGAGGCGGACTCTTGGTGGCGGTTGTCTTGATTCCCGATGCTGCACGGTGTGCCGGACCGGGGGAGGTTGATCCGCCCGAGCCTGCAGTTGCGGAAATCGGCACAGACGCGCTCGTCTTCTTGCCGCTCATTAAGGCTTTGACTCCAACAGTCAGCGCCAGGAGGATAAGGATCGCAAGGGCGATGGTTCCCTTGCCGGGTCTGGGGCGACTGCGGCGCGCGGAGTGTTTTGGAGAGTGGGCCCAAGAGGTCTCGGGTCGTTTTGGAGGCATTACAAGAATGTAATATAATTACTGGCCTTTGTTAGTGCATGCCACGGTCCAAATGGCGAGTTGATCTCTGAGTCGATCCTCACCAGTCATCCCAATCAACCCGTTTCAGCCCAAGTGGCACCTATCGCTTGTTATTAGCCGAGCGTCATGGCCGGACGGTGGATCTCCGTCGGGACCTCCGTCCGAGGCGTCAGGTTTGCCGGCATCTGTCTGTTTACAAGCTAGTTACCCCCCGGCCATCTGGGGATACACCGTAACCAGGTCGCCGTCTTTTAAAACCGTGGTCCTGTCGGGCCCCACAGTGGTGTTGAGCATGACGACGTAGTGTCTGGCGCCAAGGCCGTGCTCTAAAAGAAAGGCTTCAAGGGTCACTTCCTCTGCAACCTCGAACACTTCGCCGCCAGTTGCAACACTGTCGGCGAGCTGACCGCGGAGTCTTAGCCTTACTCTTGGCATCTATCTTGCACCTGTCCGGTTCCGCACTACCAACCCGCCGGCTGCCCGTACTGTCCTTCGACTAGGTGCAGGATTCCAAGTTTTTCTATCTTGGCCTTTGGGGTCATTAGGTTCAGCTGCACAAAGCCGGGAAGTCTGCCAATCTCGAGCGCACCTGAGATGGTTCCGCGGTTGCGGACTTCGTCGACGCTCATATCGAGCAGCTGGGCCGCCCTATGAACGGCGTTGTCGGCGGCCGCGTTTATGAACGCGCCGGAACCAAGGATCTGCATGGGAAGCACCGGTCCCTCTAGCATGGTGTAGTTCTGTTCGGCCAGAGTCTTGGCGGTGTTCACCTCATCTGCCGTGAATGGACGGAGCAGGAACGGCAGATCCTCAGCCGGGGGAAGAAGGATCGGTCCGTCAAGTTTGAGTCCCTTTATCACTTCGACGCGGATGACAACACGTGCGGCAACGTCGGTGGAGTGAACCGCCAGTTCCCCGTCTCCGATCATTGCGTGCACGTCACCTGCGTAGATACCGGCCCCGTCTACTTTTGACGGGACGATGAGAATGCTTCCCTCTCGCACCGAGTCGATATCCATGTGCACATCTGTCCGCTGTTCAAGCTGTTCTTCCGTGAGGGCAAACTCATGCTCGGCGCCGATCAGAAATGAGCCGAAATCACCGCAGTTGTGAGAACTGGGCATGTCGATCGATGGAATTGACCCTAGATTTCCGGCTGACAGCCTGCATCTTGTCATGGTTCCAACCAGGTCCGCCTTGGCCAGAGCAACTACCGGGTGCTGATGAGCGTGTTCGTGAATGCCCATCCATCGTTTACCGTCGCGGGCGATCTCATTGGCGCGGTCCTTGGTGACGGTGACGCCGATGCTTCTTTGGTCGTCAAATGCCATGGTGTAACCCTCGACCATGTGAAAAGGTATCACCTCGCTGTGGCATGTCTTACAGCGAACCGCTCGTTCGCCTATTCCGTCGAGATAGGTGTCGGGGTAGAGGAAATGCCGGCCAGCATCGCGGCAAGTTGGACAAATTCCAGCCACGAATGGATCGGAGATGTACCGCCCATCCCATGCGGCGCTTGTTCCGGAAGACGTGGCGGCGGAGAGCTGCTCGATCTTCTCGACATGCAGGGCCACCGCATCGCCAATTTTGGCACCCTGGATCCGCACGGGAAGGCTAACTTCATGGCCACTCCTGAGAGAGGGGGTGATCATTGCACCCCAGCAGCCGGGGACGGTGATGAATTCGATGGTACCGCCATTTGCCACAGGTCCCAGCATCTCGTTGCTTGGGCCCACGATATCGGTATAGCGGTCAACAACCAGGTGGGATGACATTATTTCTGGGGTTAATGTTGTCACGGACATGACCTCCTGAATCAGATCAATTCCTTGAAATTCAATGATTTTTGAACCGGTTGGCTCACTGATTCAATCCTGAAGTTAGCACTGTCTAAATAAGTTGTCGATGGAGAATTTCCGGGTGGTAGATGCCCCTGCCGGCGGAGGTGATTGGAGGCCAAAGTGGTTCTTGCCTTTGGAGTTTCGGGGGGGCCTTCATGACCCGGGTTGTGGCGCTATTGGGCCTGGGCGGATTGGCAAGGCATTGAACGGCGTAAGTCATGCTGAAAAGTCCGTAAGCCGCAAGGTCGCCTTCTTGAACCGAGGTTGCAAACAAAGCCGACCCTGCTGCTGTAATACCAGAGAACTAATTCACAATCCCCACCGGGATGCAACCGCGAATGAGGCCTATTTGGCTGTTTCAGCGAGCTGTTGATCACACCCCGGTGCCATTATTGACTTCCTGGGTATGACTTTTGTGGTCATGACCAGGTTAGTTTTGTCACTAACCCTGCGCGGAGGGAGTGGGATTCGAACCCACGGTGCCTTGCGACACGACGGTTTTCAAGACCGTTCGATTCGTCCGCTCTCGCATCCCTCCGGCAGTCAGACTAGTCGATCAATTCTCGACAAGAGTTC
>JAJYDM010000126.1 GCA_021777475.1 Actinomycetes bacterium
CAAGCCAGCTTCTGAATGATCGCGTACCGATGCAGATAGTTTCCAGAATTTTAGGTCTCAGCTCAATAACCGTGACATTAGATGTTTATTCTCACTTGACCGACCAAGATAGCGAGCTCGTCGCGGACTCCATGGGCAAGCGCTTCGGCACCAAAACAGACCAAAACTAGACACGCAAATTCAAGCGACTACCGACCAACTACCGACCACCTAAAGACGATGGGAACGAGAATGGGCAACTCCAGGTACTCTGTACAGCACTTACATGGCTGGCGGGGGAGGGCTCGAACCTCCAACCTCCTGATCCAAAGTCAGGCGTTCTGCCGGTTGAACTACCCGCCAATCGACAAGGAGATCCTAGACTACATTGCTGGCTAATTGCGCCTTCCACCACTGCATGGCGACCGATTAATAGCCATTTCGAAAGTTATCATCACTGCGGAATACCCAAGTGGTGAAAAAATCGGCTATTGTTTTGTTCCCTATGGGATCACTAATTAAAAAGCGCCGAAAGCGCATGCGCAAAAAGAAGCATAAGAAGATGTTAAAGGCAACTCGTTGGCAACGACGGGCAGCAGGTAAGTAACTCCGGGGTTTTGGATCATTCCGATCCCCGGGGCTTATCCCTGTTAATTGAAGGTGGACTTAATCAAGTTGTGGCAGGGTGCACGCCTCTATGATCCGATAACGAGTTCCATCAACGCTCACATCCGCGTATCGGAATCCTTGCCTTTCAATGGGAGGTGACGGCAACTCCACATCAGCAAATGTTCCCGAAATGAAGTACGTTGAACCACTGCCCGCGAGAGTTGGCTCGGTACCCGAGAGGCTTTGCAGGGCCATTTTGGACTTTATCAGTCTTGGCTCGCAAGATTGGGCTGCCGGTTCAAGATTGTTGACAGCACCATTCGATTCGCTTGTCATCAAATCGAAATTGGCATAGACTTCTCCGGTCGATACCCCAAATGGGGACAGAAGGAGTACGAAACTTTCCCAAAGGTACGGCAAAGGCTCCAAGATCTCACCAACTCCCCTTGCAATTGCCCGGCCACCTTTAATACAAAAAGGAACGTCGGCTCCAAGCAACACCGCCTTTTCGACAGGTTCAACTGCCCCAAAATACCTTAATACTGTAGCTGCGTTGGACGATCCACCACCAAGACCGGCACCTGGAGGAATCCTCTTAAATACGCGAACCATTGCTCTCTCGCCAACAAGATTCAGAGCCCTAGAAATAAGATTCGACTCGTCCGTGGAGATGCTAATGAGATGAGATCCCAACCATGAAAGTGCCGCAGTATCATCGAGAATTTCAATTCCGCTTCCTTCGCCGATCTCCATGGTATCGCCGAAGGACAGGGAAACCATTTCAGACTCAAGTTCATGCATGCCGTCGGAGCGAACGCCAGTTATTCTGAGGTGTTTGGTCAGCTTGGCCGGCGAAAATAACTTCTCTGACACACTCAACCTTTCGATTTAAGCAGGACCCCAGCAAGCGAAGTCCACTCTCTTAGTTCCAGGGTTTCAGGCCTCCTGGCCGGATCAATGCCTGCGGCTTCAATCTCCGTCACGGACATCCGCGACGCCAGCGTACGCCTGATCATCTGACGTCTGTTCGCGAATGCGAGCCTAGACAGCGAAAATACAGTCTCATAGGTTACCTTGTCAAGATCTAGTTCAGTTGGGGGCCGCCTCCATACATGGAGCAGCACCGAATCAACATTGGGTTTCGGGACAAACACCTCCCGGGACACAAGGGACACCACCTTCGCCTTCGCAAAGTAACCAAGCTTGAGTGCAACTTGGGAAAAATTAGAAGTCCCAGGCGCTGCGCACATCCGCTCGCCAACCTCCCGCTGAACCATGACCAACATTTCGGTAATCATTAGATACTTCTCCAAGATGGAAAGCACCAGCTGAGCCGAGATATTATAGGGGAGGTTAGCCACCAGTTTCCAGGCTGGAAAATCCTGCAATAGTCGCTCATAATCGGCCTTCAGAGCGTCGGCAAGGACGACCTCAACGTTCGAGAGACCCCTCTGGGCCAGCACTTCTTCAAGTGCCCGGATAACATATTGATCGAATTCCACTGCGACCACCAATTGCGCCACACTCGCAATTTCGACAGTGAGCGACCCAATCCCCGGTCCAACCTCCAGCACGCAATCCGCGCTGGTAACCTGGGCCAGCTTGACGATCTTCGCCGCTGTGTTTGGATCACAGAGAAAATTCTGACCCAATGCACGGCTGGGTGACAGATCGAATCTCTCCAATAAACCTAATACTTCGCTTCGGCCTAAACCCAACTCAAGCCCTTCAGATTCTTACCACCACTGGTGAGAATAGCAAGGCATAGCTGCAAGCTACCACTGCATTCTGATATTTATGACCCCTACGGAGGTGCTTGATATTTGAGAAAACGTGCTTGCAGACAAGTCGAGAATTCGTCCACCTACAAACGGACCTCTGTCCTCGACTCTGCATGTAGTCGAAGCGCCGTTGGCGAGATTGCTCACCCGGACAATGGTTCCAAAAGGAAGCCACGTATTCGCACAGGTACCGGCCGGAGCAAAATACCATGAAGCCGGGCCTACTCTCGTGTTGGGGTAGCTTACAACGGGAGTCACATAGTGTACCACGGCTGTCACTGCCCTCGGTGGCGGGGGTGGTGGGGGTGGCGGAGGTGGCGGAGGTAGAACCGCATGCGCCGGAGCTATTAACGTGTTTGGCTTCGTCGTTTGTGCAACGATGATCTTGTCTGCAGGAATGACTGAGATCGAACTATATGCAATGGTTCCAGACACGGGATGCAATTCAGACGATAAATCGTTCATAATTGTGGTCGTGGAAACCGTTTCAGTGGTCGAAAGGTCCGAACCCTCGCCGATCACGAAACTAGCAGTCGTTCCGCTAATTTCATATGCGGTCAACGAACTCTTGCTGGTTGTATTTACTATCCCGTTCAAAACTGTATTTGAAGAGGAATCTTTTATAAGGAGAAGCGGTGCTACTAGTACGGATGCACTCAAACCAAGTGACATCACGAACCTACTCCTCCAGGAGCTTCTTACCCTCAGGACTTTTTCCTTCCACTTGGGGATATGGCCACTGGATTTTGGATTTCGTGTTTACTGGCTTTATGTTGCCCTTCACTATGTCAAAACGCCTTGGATAAGCTAGCGCATTTTTGACAACTTCCGTTCATTTTTGCGTCATTTCATAGAAAAACACTCCTTAGCTGCAGATACAGTAGCTCTAGAAAACTCACTTACAGGAAGGTTCTTCAGACTCGCCAAGAACTCCCCCACTAATCCCACGAATGCTGGAACATTGGGCTTTCCCCTATGAGGAACCGGTGCCAGATATGGCGAATCGGTCTCGATGAGCAGCCGGTCAAGAGGAGTAAACCGTGCAGCCTCACGGATGTCCTCAGCATTCTTGAAAGTGACGATTCCGGAGTATGAAAGGTATGCACCGAGATCCAAGGCACGTAAAGCCGTCGCTTTGTTACCGGTGAAGCAATGAAAGACTACCCTGTTGGGAACCCCATTCCCACGAAGAATGGAGAAAGTGTCCTCCCATGCATCGCGGGTATGGACGACCAGCGTCAGATCGTGCCGCTTTGCAAGCTCGATTTGCCCCATGAACGCCACTTGTTGGTCATGCTTCGGCGAATTCTCGTAGTAGTAGTCGAGACCGCACTCGCCGATTCCAACGAGATTGGCACCCCTCCCTTGAACACTCGAGTCGGCGAGGTGCGCGATGCCATCGACTCCCAGCATTGCGGTGTTCGCAGCGTCATGTGGATGAAGCCCAATGGTGGAATATGCTCTCGGCAGATCAGTAGCGCCCGAGCTGATAGAACTTTCAATGCTCGATGCGACGCCTAGAGCCTTTTGCGAAGTACTTACGTCGGTACCAATGCAAATAAGTGCTTCAACCCCCGTAGTGAAGGCCTGCCGGGCAAGTTCAAGCGGA
>JAJYDM010000127.1 GCA_021777475.1 Actinomycetes bacterium
CTCAAGATCTTCGATGCCGATTTCCGTGGTCATGCTGGCAAGATGTTCCAGCGGAAAACCGTCGGCCAACCGCTGCCACACGTGAGCCCGTTTCTCTATATCCAAAGAGACGGAATCGATTCCCAGAATGTTCACCCCGCGCAAAAGGAACGGCATAACATTAGCGGTGAAGGAGGCTCCAGCGGCCAAACCAACTGACGCAATGGATGCTCCTCGTCGGAGCTGACTCAATACATGGCCCAGCGTCGAACCGCCGACATTATCGATGCAACCGCTCCATCGCTCCGTTTCAAGTGGCTTAGAAGCTGGACCTTCAAGTTCAGAGCGCTCAATCACGATATCTGCACCCAAGGACCGCAAATATTCGTGTTCTTCGAGCCTTCCCGTAGAGGCGGCAACCTTGTATCCCAGCGCTGCTAAGAGGGCAACCGCCGTCGACCCTACGCCTCCGGCTGCTCCGGTAACAAGCACCTCGTTCTCGGACGGAACCAAACCATGTGCCTCCAACGAATCCACTGCCATCATTGCCGAGAATCCAGCGGTTCCAAAGGCCATTGCCTGGTAAAGCGTCAATCCAGATGGCAGTTTGACAACCCAATCGCCAGGAACTCTGACAAGTTCAGAATATCCGCCCCAGTGGATCTCACCGAAGCGGTAACCACCGACCAAGACCTGGTCGCCAGGTGAAAACCTGCGATCAGAGGATTCTCTGACAGTTCCGGCCACATCGACGCCTGGAATGTGTGGATAAGTGCGAACAAGCTTTCCGATGCCATTCAGGACCATTCCGTCCTTGTAGTTCAGAGTTGAAAAGCTCGCTGCTATGGTGACTTCGCCTTTAGGCAAACTTTCTTCTGGAAGTTTTTGAATAGATGACCGAACCTTGCCATCAGACTCTTCTATGACTAACGCAGTAAACATGCTTTTGTTTTAGCAGATTTCAGCGGCAAGTGATAGTTGGCATTCAAACTTGGTCCGAGTAATATTGACTACAATGTGTGACATATGTTACACAACTTATAACTTTGCACTATATTTATACCGGTGACCCTCCCTGTGTGTCAAATGTCACCAGGTCACATGCGGTCTTACCTGAAATTGGTAGAATAAGAACTTGAATAAACATTCATATTTAATGACAAATCCGTGACTACCGATGCTATAATGAATCTATTACTTACTGGCGATCCCCCTCTGCTAGTAGGTTAACTAGATCCCATCCCCCCAAAGCGGGATCTAGATATTCGATGGTGACCTCGGGCGGCCAATCCCCCGGGGTCACATCATTTAATAGGCTTGAACAAGACATGAAAAACACCGACGGATCTAACATTTAATCGTGGATCCCAAATCTGACGGCCGAACCTATAATCAAAAGCGCATACTGGGTGAATTTATCAAGTCACAGCGAAAACTTGCTCAACTGTCTTTGCGCGAACTTGCAGAGCGCACCGATATCTCAAACCCCTATCTTTCGCAAATAGAACGGGGCCTCCATGAACCATCGGTCCGGATTCTAAAAGCCATATCGAAGGCACTGAACGTCTCGCTGTCTTCTCTTTTGTCCCAACTTGGTCATGCCGAGGAGTCGGCAGTTGCTTATTCCCAGACCTCACACTCCCCGGTCGAGACGGCGGTTTTTTCTGATCCACTCTTGTCTCAATATCAAAAGGAAGTCCTTGTCGCGACTTACAAGACTTTCATTTCCAGCTCACCATCGGATGCGCAGTCCATTGAGCTGCCCAAGCACAAGCGGCATGAGCCGAAGGTTGGTTCAAAGAAAACGAAGGGCAAGGTTCGAAGTTAAGTTCAGACAAGTTCAATCGAACTCGGCATCTCGTTTGGTTCTGACGTCACCGTCAGCGATTTCCGATATCAGTGCTGCTCGGTCGCCTCCAACTCACCTATCGCCTTTGCCACGGCTCGGCGGGCGCGATGCACTCTTTTTTCCAGCTCCCGGTCCAAAGGATCTTTGCTGGATATGTACTCTCGGAGTGCCTCCATCGCAAGATCATCAAGTCTCTCCATGATCTGCCTAAGGGACTCCACCTCCTTGGAGAAATCATCTGAAATCACCTGCTCTACCTCTCTTAAATTTGGTGCTAGCCGATCCTAGGACCCTTTACGAATGTACGGGTACTGTGCATTCATCTCTAGGCCTGCGAGTTCGGAAGCAACGGGCACATGCAAGGCCAATCGGTTGATAAAGGTGTCCTGTGGACCTTGTGTTCGGCAAAGGTAATGCGTCAATTGATGTCAAACGCATTTAGCGAAAGACAAGTGCTATCTTGCAGCTACTGGTCGACTGAAATTAGATTCAAGTCTCCATCTGTAAACGCCTTCCGAAGGACTTTCTTGTCGAACTTTCCTACGCTGGTCTTTGGAATCTCGTTGACGATTGTAACTTTGTTGGGCAACCACCATTTAGCGACTCTCGTGGATAAAAAGTCAATTAATGCTTTTGGATCCACTTCGGAGCCAGGCTTTGGCACCACACAGGCCAAAGGACGCTCGATCCATTTATCGTCCGGGATACCAATGACCGCCGCCTCATATACTCCCGGGAACGCCATGATCTCGTTCTCAAGGTCCACGGACGAGATCCACTCGCCGCCGGATTTAATGACGTCTTTGGTCCGATCCACAATCCGCAAATAGCCCTCTTTGTCAAGCGTCCCGATATCTCCTGTCCTCAACCAGCCATCCCGGAAATTTTCCGGATTTGCATTCTTGTAATAACTACCCGTAATCCACGGGCCGCTAACTTCGATTTCGCCGAGGTTCTCCACTCCTTTTGGCATGACGGTACCAGATTCGTCCACTATCCGCAGCTGCACTCCCGCCAATGGTCTTCCGGCCGAAAGAAGATACTTCATTCTCTCATTTTCAGGAGTATTGCGTGGCGGAATCCCCAAGGTGCAGATGGGAGATGTCTCCGTCATTCCCCATCCTTGCCACAATTCTAAACCAAACCGCGTCTTGAAACCTTCCATCAATTTCTTAGGTACAGCAGAACCTCCTCCGGTAATCCCTCTGAACGAAGACATATCCAAATCGTGCGTCTCTGCATACAAAAGCAGGTCGTTCCAAATAGTCGGAACCCCCGAGGAAAGAGTTGGACGATAGAGCTCGATTATCTTTGCCAAATGTTCAGCTTGCAAAAACCGAGATGGCATGATGAGATCACACCCAGCCAGCCAACCGGAATACGGCACGCCCCAGGCATTCACATGGAACATTGGAACTACAATCATCGAACGGTCGGTGTCGCTCAGGCCAAGAGTATTTGCGCTGCACGAGGATATGGCATGAAGCCATGTGGATCTGTGCGAGTAGACGACACCTTTGGGGAGACCAGTTGTACCTGAGGTATAGCACATGCCGGCTGCTTGGAACTCGTCGATCTTCGGCCAGTGAACAGTTGAACTGTGCGCGGCAATCAAATCCTCGTAGTCGTAAGTGTCAATATTTAGGGGCTCAAGCATTTTAGAGTCGAAGGGTCCGACAATAATCAGCGCCTGTACTGTTGGTGTATGCGGAAGCACTTTGGCAAGAAGTGGCAAGACTACCGAGTCGACGATTATGACCTTGTCTTCAGCATCATTTATAACAAAAGTAAGCTGATCAGGGAATAGCCTGACATTCAAAGTGTGGATGACCGCGCCCATTGAAGGAACAGCCATATATGCCTCAAGATGCTGTTGCGTGTTGAAGGCGAATGTGCCAACGCGATCGAAATCCCTGATGCCAATCGAAGTCAATGCATTGGCCAGAGAAGCCACCCGTTTTGCAGTGTCCTCGTATGAGAACGTTATCGCTCCGTCCCCAAGGTATGTGATCACGCTCGACTTCGGAAACGTAGTCGCTCCGTACTCCAGTATTGATGTGATCGATAGCGCACCGTCCTGCATAGTTGACCGCATCTTCAACCTCCAGATTCCTGCTAAACTCCACTACTTATTC
>JAJYDM010000128.1 GCA_021777475.1 Actinomycetes bacterium
CATTTGCCATTTTGTTTTACAACTTTCACGTCTCGGACACAAAAACCTTCATTGATTCCAGCCTTACGCCAAGTAGGTCGTCGATGGGTACCTTGCCACCAGTTCTTGAGTGCTTTTTCAAAATCTCTAAGGGCTTGTTGTTGAACTGATGATGAACCTTGGCCTAACCAAGAGTTTTTGCGAGCCTCGGCCAGTTGTTTTTGGCGCGAGGTAGGTCCTGGTGTGGGTCCCCAGGCCGGGTTATAGAGGTTTGCCTGTTCAAGAGCTAAGTTCCAGACATATCTAGCATCACTACAATGACCAGATAAGCCTTGGCTTTGAATATCGGTTGGATAGAGGCGATAGCGATGGGACATCTGAGTAAAGTTTACCAAAGGGGTATGACATCGATGGGCGAGCCTTGACCCACGACTAAAGTCATCGGCTTGGCCGCCGATTTTGGTCAAATATTTGCTTGAAACCAGAGCCGAGGCCTGCAAGAATGGCCAGGTGGATGCTGTGATGGAAGAGTTCTGACCTATGCCTAATGCCGTCCCATTCATCACGCGGGTGCGAATCGCCAACTACAAGAGTATCCGCGCTTGTGACATATCCCTCGGACCTCTCACTTTTCTGATCGGTACCAACGGAGCTGGCAAGACGAATTTCCTCGACGCCCTCGCCTTTGTAAGTCAGGCACTTGCAACAACGCCAGCTCAGGCTATACATGATCGCAATGGTTTTGATAGTATCGTACACAGATTTCCTCAACCAGCATCCCAGTTCAGCATCACTCTAGATGCACAAGTCCCGACTGGATTGGAAGGTACGAAACAAGCTGTCGCTCGATACGGATTTGAAATCTCGAGATCCAATGAGCCGGGAGAGCGGGATTTCCGCGTCACGCGGGAGATATGTCGCGTTCGTTGGCCCGATGACGATAGGATGATAAAAGAATCACCTGAGAGTATTTTTTCCGTTTATGACGGCCAAGTTGAGCAGTATTCTTCGCTACCCATAGGAGAACGAACGGTTGAACCGGATCGACTCTTCTTGCCGCTGGCTGCCGCACAGCCGTCGTTTGCGCCTCTATTCGTTCGCCTTAGAGATATGTTCTTCTATTCGTTCGAACTTCGATCACTCCGAGCTACCGATCGGGAGAGTGCTGGGCCGCTCGGTCCCTATGGGGAACACCTCGGTGATATCCTTGTTCGTCTCCGGCGAGACCACCCAGAAGTATTGGATCGCTTCAACGAATACATGAAAGCAATAGTCCCTTCCTACCACTCTATGTATCGCCGCCTCGATCAGATGCTCACCACCGTGGAGTTGCACACACAGGAAACATTCGCAACCGATCAGAGTGGATTTGGGCCACAGGACATCTCAGACGGCACGCTGCGCGCCGCCGGAGTCCTGGCGGCGTTGTTCCAACCCGATGTTCTCGATGCTCGAACGTCCTTAATAGGAATGGAGGACCCCGAGATAGCACTTCACCCTTCAGCCACAGGCGCCCTGTTCGATGCCATGAAGGAGGCAAGCCGCTGGGTTCAGATTGTCGCGACTACCCATAGCGGCGATCTCCTGGATCGCGATGACATAGATGTGTCCTCTATCCGGTCTGCTTTATATGAGAATGGTGAGACAGCTATCGGAGAGATAGACGAAGCGAGTAAGCAATCACTCCACGATCGCCTGTTCACCCCCGGAGAGCTTCTCAGGGCTGATCAACTGACGCCTGATGCCGATGCCCGACAAACGGCACAAGTATCGAACTTCGATGCTTTTGGTGACTGATTTAATTTGCTCAATGTGACTCGGACGATTGCGGCAATAGTTGAAGGACATGGTGAAGTGTCCGCATTGCCAGTGCTTCTTAGACGCATTGCGGAATCTGTGGTTCCTGCCGAGGACGTTGAGATTCCAAGGCCGCACCGTATTTCTCGTTCAGCTCTCCTCAAGGGACAGAAGTTCGAGAGCGCAGTCGCGGCCGCGGCTAACAAGGTGACGGACAGAGGTGGAATTCTCGTCCTGATCGATGCGGATGATGATTGCCCGGCGAAGTTGGGGCCGTCGCTTTCGTCACGGGCTAAAGCAGCCCGGTCGGACAGGGTGAGCTGTGTTGTTCTTGCGACTATGGAGTACGAAGCCTGGTTTATCGCGTCGGTGAGTTCTCTTGCAGGGAAAAATGGCTTGCCTAACAATATTTCTAAACCGAATAACCCGGAGAATATCCGAGGAGCCAAGGAGTGGCTAGGTCGGCAAATGGCGGGTTCTCGGACCTACTCACCAACGACAGATCAACCGGCGCTCACGAAGCTATTCGACATGGCGCTGGCCCGGCGAAATTCACCATCGTTTGATAAGTTCTGGCGCGACGTGGAAAAACTACTCAAATAGGGTAGCGGCCGACGCTATAGCAATCTCTCCAGAAGAGACCTTCGAAGTAACTTTGGCTGTCACCACTACCGTTTGTCGATGGGTTATAGTGTTATCGTCCATCAGCACACCCCGAGGGAACTGTGGCGTAAAGCCATCAGAGAAGTCATGCTAGGAGTTATCGCGAATTGATCAATGTAGCCGTTATTTTCGGAGGGCCCTCTCCCGAGCACGACGTTTCTATCTTGACCGGACTGCAAGCACTTCGTGAGTTAGGTCGCCTTGAAGGATATGGTGCGATCGGGATTTATTGGAGCGGAGCAGGGGAGTTTTTTGAATGCGCAAGTAATCTTGAAGCTGATGCATTCATAGGAGGTGTTCCGAAAGGAGCAATCCCTTTGAAGTATCAAGCACAAATGGGTGGAGGGTTTAATGCCAAAGGATCTCTTGGAAGAGAACGTAAAGTTGAGTTTGAAGTCATTATCAACTGTTGCCATGGAGGGCCAGGAGAAGACGGGACACTTTCGGGTCTTTTAGACCTAGCCCAGATTCGGTATGCAGGCCCGTCTGCTGCTGGGGCCTATTTAGGTATGGATAAGCTTGCCTTTGGCGCTTTGGTACGTCAGTTGGGCCTGCCGACTTTGCCAAGAGAACTGCTAGCTTTTGATGTTGGACCAGGATTTGCGGGTCCATACATTATCAAGCCCAGGTTCGGGGGCTCGTCAATTGGGATTCAAACGGTCGAGGATATCCAAACCGCACATGCCCTACTTGCTTCTAATCCACATCTCAAGCGTGGTGCTGTAATAGAGCCTTATAGGACGGACTTATATGATCTAAATATCGCCATAAGATCGTGGCCACAATTGGAATTTTCTGCGATTGAAAAGCCGATTAGGCGCTCTAGTGACGCGGAAATTCTAAACTATCAAGACAAATATGTTGGAGGGCAAGGAATGACCTCTGCCCCTCGCGAGTTGCCAGCAAATATCTCGCCAGACCTCAAAGACAAGATCTGTGAGTACTCTTCTCAAATTGCGAAAGCGTGTATGGTTCGGGGAGTGGCAAGACTTGACTTTCTTTCTGATGGAACTCAATTATTCGTCAATGAACTCAATACCATACCAGGTTCGCTTTCGAAGCACCTATGGGTCAACCCAGACATCGCTTTTTCGAAACTACTAATTGATATGCTTGAAGAAGCCAACAACGCTATCCCGAGTGTTTTTTCGACTCTTGGAGCCGATGGGACGGTCTTGACTTCTGCTGGGCAAATTGCTGCAAAGTTAGGCTGAAGTTATTTGGTTTCGCACGGGCCAAATTGCATCAAAGTTAGGCTTAGGTTCGGGAATCGCTGGTTGCAACTTCACGCTGAGTAGTTGGATCCAAGAATTTTGTGTAATCGAAGAAAGTAAGTAAGATTTCGCCTAACATAGTGTAAAAGACCAGTAGGCAGGACGGGGATTCGCAGTGTTGATGCCGAGCTAGCGTGGACTTCTTAGGATTTTCAGGTAGCTCAAAGCGGAGCAGTGGCGGGTATTTCGGTTCGGTCACCTAGCCTTATGGGACTTAGAGTTAGCGCAAGGAAAGTAATTGTGAGTGAA
>JAJYDM010000129.1 GCA_021777475.1 Actinomycetes bacterium
ATGAAAAGTAGCTATCGCCGGTTGCATGGAAGATCCGTCGGGAGCTGTGGAAAATGAAAGGTGCAGTTAAGTGAAATATACAGATGTCGCTATTCCTCTTGGCCAAGTTTGGTCCTCACCATTTGCTAAGTGGCAGGGATCGCTTGCTGAGGTTTCAAGCATTGATCTTGCCGTGGCGGTCACCTCCCGCGCCTTGAATGACAGGCGGATCGACCCTAGCCAGATCAAGGGATTGGTGCTCGGCTGGACTGTACCCCAGCCGGAGATCTTCTATGGTGCGCCGACCTTGGCAGCACGTTTAGGCACCAATGGCGTAAGCGGTCCAATGGTGAGCCAAGCGTGCGCAACGAGCGTGGCATCGCTCAGCGTGGCTGCAGGTGCCATAATGGCGGGCGCCGGAATACAGCTGGTCGTAGCAACGGATCGAACCTCAAATGGTCCAACCCTGTCCTATCCGAACCCTTCCAATCAAGGTGGGGCGCCGATTAGCGAACATTGGATGCTCGACAACTTCAACCGAGACCCATGGGCAGGCAATTCGATGATCTCTGCCGGAGAGGCTGTAGCCAAGGAGGCCGGCATCACCCGAGAGCAGTTGGATGAATTGACCGCCCTTCGGTGGGAACAATATTCACGCTCTCTTGCGGACGACCGGTCATTTCAACGAAGGTATATGGTGCCGGTTGAGATCCCACGCAAAAAGGGTGAGCCTCTGGTGCTCGAGGCCGACGAAGGAGTACGGCCCAAAGAGCTAGACTCCATAGGCAAGCTCCGCCCGGTCCTTCCAGACGGAGTGCATACCTTTGCCGCGCAGACACACCCGGCAGATGGCTGTGCCGGCGCCATTGTAACCACCGTTGACAATGCGCGGGAGCTGTCAGGAGGCGAAGGCGTTGTCCGGCTTCTTAGCGCAGGTTTCGCCCGCGTTGCCAAGAGTCGGATGCCAATGGCCCCAGTTCCCGCGGCGCTCTCGGCACTCGAGGCGGCCAACAAAGATATCTCAGACATCGCAGCCACAACTACCCACAATCCCTTTGCGGTGAATGACGTATATTTTGCTGCTCAAACAGGAGTTGCACTGGATGCGATGAACATCCGTGGATCAAGCCTCATATTCGGCCATCCGCAAGGTCCGACAGGTTTGCGGTCGATTGCGGAATTGGTCGAGACATTGCGGGAGCGTGGCGGAGGACTGGGACTATTTACGGGATGCGCGGCTGGAGACACCGGCGCGGCCTTGGTAATTGAGGTCACCGACTGACAGATCGTCGTAATAGCGTGGCGGCCAATTTCACAACTGCCCGCATGGCAAACTCGCTCCACATTCCAGATGAAAGATAGAATGCGGCGGGCGACGAATCTGCTGAATTGGCCCGATCGGGCCAATTCAGCAAAGCTAATCTCGCCTTTAAAGGAAAGCGTCTGGAATAGCACCCGCACCGGGCACACTGGTCGCAATCTCATTCGTATGTGGATATATTCCTGCTCCAAAGAGAGTTGCTGGCAGACGTGAACTGTGCGATGACCACCCTGATCATCGCGATTATAACCTCGCACACATATCAGAGACCCCTGGAACGCAGCTAATAGCTCCCAAATAATCCAGGAGGATCGAGCGCCGGCATTGTCTTGATGGTAATTCCTCCAACAGCCGGTTCTAATTCTCATTCAAATGCAAGCCAATTCGAAAAACACAGTCATGGTGGAATCCGACGGGACCCGATATAGTTCTGACTGGCTACAACTGCAACGGAGATCCGCAATTGGTTCGCAGCCAGTCGGTGATTTACACCTCTGCGACAACGGGAAATCGCTACCCAAAAGCTCGTTAGCGAACATGGCGTGATCACAGGCCGGTGGCGGGAATCTTCGCCGCGCGATTTCGAACCCAAGCTATATATCGCACTAATGCAGTCCGAGAAGCGCCGTAATTGCCGTGTTGCATTGGCTCTCAATCAATTGAGTCTCTGGCCGAGATCCACTTGATTGCCAGCACCATAAATCTGACTCAAGCAGTGATTGAAATCACTTCTGGCTCGCCTTAGGCGGAGTCGCCGGTAGTTCGAACGCAGCTGGCCCCTTAGCCAAAACGCATGAGAGCGCTATGCGCACTACGTATCCAGGGTGAACGTAGTGCGCATGCGCTTTTCTCGTTTGGACCTCTTAGCTCGAGGAACCAGTAGACGCTAGAGGTGCACCTCCACCATGGGACACAGGCTGGAAAGTCGTACCCGTGAAATGAAAGATGTGCATGAATTGAGTGGATATTCCGTCATGATTTTGTTGTGAAAAGTTTAGAAGTCCATATATCCCGGGAGAATTCTTGAGGCTCTGCATATATTGGAGAATTTGTGGAGCAGTTGCCTGAACTCCGAGCTTTTTGATCGCTCCAATCACAAGACTCCCTGCGGACCATGCAAGCCCGTAACCAGCCTCTGGCTTTCCTCCTGCAGCCTGGATTACCGTATCAAAGGTTTGGACCTGCTGCCTGACGGCCGTGTTGGTAATTTCGCTTGGAGGCATATACAGTTCCTCCCCGATAAAGTAAAGCGACTTTGGTACCAGCGATGATAGATGGCCGAGCAGTCCATAATCGGCATTTCCATTAGATGTGAATATTGGAACACTGCCCATGCCTAACGAAGACAACCCTTGCAACACTGTGCCGAAGGGACTTCCGACGGTCCAAACCAGGATGGCCTGAGGATTCGAATCCTTGATGACCGACAACTGTGTTGTCACGCTTACAGCTGTTGGATCGAATACCTGGTGAGACGTCACCTTGAACGACGAGAACTGCGGTTGTGCAAGCGTGCCTTTCAAGTCCGTCCAGCCCAAGGTGCCATCGGAATCTGATGAAGTAATCGCCGCAATTCGGGTAAGGCCCTTCGCCTTAAGATAGTTCAATATTACTTGAAAGTCCTCTTGCATGGGTGTCCCGGTTCGAAAAACCATGCTCCCAGCCTTTGGACGAACAGTGGGGGCAAGATCGGAAATAAACGGTCCGTTAGACCCGGCCAAAGCGTCTACCGGAATATCGGTAGCCCCGTAGGAACCATCCATAAGGACATTAATGTGACTCGCAATTAAAGATGTGGCAAGTGAAACCGCAGTAGCAGGTGTCGACTGATTATCCTGGATTTCAAATTGAACAGGGTGCCCGTCGATTCCACCCTTGGTGTTTTCATACGCCGCCAGAGCCTTAAGGGTCCGGGCCTCAGGCCCGCCTAGCTCAGATGCGACGCCAGTTTCTGAAAGCACTGCGTGAATCACGTACGGAGTGCCGGAGGCAGCCCCATTTGAGTTAGCAGCCGTGCTGGCGGAACTAGTTGCAGAAGCTGAACTGCCGCTGGAACCACATGCGGCGAGTACAGCTGCACTTATCAGACCAAATAATAGTGTTCTATAAGTTCGGTACTTTGTATGTCTATTACCTATCGAGAAATTCATTTTTCCCCTCACACGACTCCATGGTGCTTGGCCCCAGCTCTGGTTGCATTGGCGCTCATGCTCTGAGCGTTGCAGCACATAGATTAGGCATAATTCTGTCGCGTGTCAAATTTTCGACGACTATTAGTATTGATAGACGTTTCAATTTGTGCGAGAAACCGTTAGGCGGCCAAGTGGTTACTAATAAGCAACTCTTCCTAACTTTAGGTCTTCTCAGCTGACCCGAACTCGTGACCGCAAGAGATGCCCAGATTGAAGTGGCAAAACGAGGTCCGAGTAAATCTCAGGCCCATAGTTGCAATTTTTGCGATTTTTTGCTGACCTTTGAATTGGAAAAGGGATGGAGCAATGAGTACTTTTCTGGAACAGGCGATTCCGCCTCCAGAAAACGCTGAGGTCCTGGCTCTGATAGAACCCGCACTCAAGTTGGATGATGCGAAGCTCCATGTTT
>JAJYDM010000130.1 GCA_021777475.1 Actinomycetes bacterium
CACCGCTAATGTTATGCCGTTCCTTTTGCGCGGGGTGAACATTCTGGGAATCGATTCCGTCTCTTTGGATATAGAGAAACGGGCTCACGTGTGGCAGCGGTTGGCCGACGGTTTTCCGCTGGAACAGCTTGCCAGCATGACTACGGAAATCGGTCTCGAGGATCTTGAGCACTATGGAAAGGAAATTCTTAAAGGACGTGTCAAAGGTAGATTGGTTGTCAACGTTCGGCGTTGATGGGAATATACCCATATAGGTATGTGTTAATATTGTCGTAACCCTGCTAGAAGGAGAAATCGTGGCAACGGTAGAGGCAAATACAAAGGAAAGTTTTGAATCCGAGGTTATAAAGTCCGAGATTCCGGTGATCGTCGACTTTTGGGCACCATGGTGTGCGCCATGTCGAATGGTTGCACCTGAATTGGATTCCTTGGCAGCCGAGAGGGTTGGGGAGATTAAAGTCGTTAAGGTAAATGTTGACATAAACCAAGAGGTTGCCAGCAAGTACCAGGTCTTTTCAATTCCCACCATTGGACTATTTCGTTCGGGTGAGCTCGTAGCGGCTTCGATTGGCGCGAAACCCAAGAGGCTCATAGAGGCAGACTTGGGGATTTCAAAGTAATTTCGTAGCAAGGCTAATTGGCAGCACGGTTCTCCGATGCTGCCAATTTTGGGTTTGGCCCAATCAATTGTTGTACTGACCTGTCGCAGAATTATCAAACCTGTTGAGCCCGTAGCCGTTTAGGTACGGGTTTTGTTGTGCAAATGACTCTTTGTAACAAGATGGTCTACTACTTGTATAAGCTGTGTCTGTTGGGGTTACTGGTTAAGTCAGATTCCAAGCATTCCGTGAGTCCGTGTGTCGCTCAGTCGTTAACTGGATGTTGACTCAAAGGATTTTCAGAACCGATTTGCTGTTCGCTTTGAGACGAGGAAGATGCCGGCCTTCGGGGTCCTCTCGGGCGAGTCTGAATTTGAAGACCGGCACAAGGTTTAACATGATTACAAGAGGTGTGTTTAGCTTGGCGAGTGACGATGATTCTTTCGAATTTGGGACGGTTAATTTTCACGGCGAAGTGAAAAGCAGCACTGGATCAGACGAGAAACGGGGTATCGGGAAAGATGTCCTATCGGCAATTTCTGCCTCTACGAGCACGTCTTTCGCGGTATTTCTCACGGGTGCACTAGCTGTACAAATGAGGGCGACATTGCACTTTGGGCCGGACGCTCTCGGTCTTGCCATCTCTATCTATTATGTTGGAGCTGCCGCTGGTTCTGTGCCTGCCGGGCGTCTTAGCGAAGCAATAGGTGGAGTGAGGGTAATGAAGCCCGCCGCTCTAACGGCAGGCGGCCTTCTAGCCTTAATCGCCCTTTTTGCTCAATCCTGGCTAAGCTTGGCCGCTATCTTATTCTTCGCAGGGGTAGTGAGTTCCGCGATGCAACCGGCCACAAACCTTTTCCTTGCCAGGAGAATTCCACTTAATCGCCAGGGATTTGCCTTCGGCGTAAAGCAGGCGGCGATTCCGTTTGCCTCGCTTTGTGGAGGCCTCGCAGTCCCTGGGATTGCATTGACTGTTGGATGGCGGTGGGCGTTCGTCGTAGCAGCTGTCTGGTCTGGCATTACCGCCATACTTGTTCCCAGGTCACACACCAACCTTGCAACGTATCGGGCCCAGCACAAGGATCCTGCACCGCGTGAAAACCTTGCTCCTCTGATCGTGCTTGGAATTGGATTCGGTCTCGGTATCTTCGCTGCCGCGGCGATGACGGCCTTTCTGGTGACCTCAGGAGTGGCTGGCGGCCTTTCTAAATCGGGAGCTGGGTACCTCGCGGGCAGTGCCGGGGCTGTGGCGATGTTGACTAGAGTCTCCGTGGGAGCCATTGCTGATCGTCGAAGCGGCGGACACTTCAAAGTAATTGCGGGCATGCTGGCTCTGGGTTGCCTGGGATACGTCGGTATCGCCATGGGATCTGCTACACATATGTATATATTTTTTTGGATTGGTGCGATGATCGCATACAGCGCGGGTTGGGGTTGGAACGGACTTTTTAACTTCGCGGTGATTAGAACGCATCTACATTCACCAGCACGAGCCACCTCTGTAACCCAGGTTGGGGGCCGGCTGGCAAGCGTCTTTGGACCATTGGTCTTTGGTCTGATTGTGGCGCACGGCTCATACGCAATTGCGTGGGTTGTGAACGGTCTTATTGCTGTGATAGGAGCAGGTGTGATCCTCTACGGGAGGCAAATGTTGACACATCCTGGTAAGGGTGTTCCTGCGGTTCCAGACTAGATCCAACGCCACTTACAGGAATTCGGCTAGTTAGCTAAGGCGGTCTCGTGGCAGATCGATTCCCCTTGGAAGACCCGCAGGGTCGAGACCGAGTAAATCGACTGCCTTTTGAAAAGCGAATCTGTCGGTCATTCCGGAAACATATCCGACTGCCATAGGTACCGTCTCATGGCCAAGGTAGTCGTCCAAACCGGAACTACTGCTGGGAATCTTCTCGGGATTGTCGATATAGTATTCCACCAGTTGACCAAGAACCCGTATCACGGTCTCAGACTGACTAACAGATTCAGGTCTCATATATATCTTCTCGTAGTTGAACTGACGCAATTCGGCAAGAAGAGACGCAGCCGGACTTGACAAGGCAATCTCAGACGTCCTAGAGATAGTCCCCACCATGTCCGAGATGAAGTAGCTGAGCTGACGCCCTCGTGTATTGCCGGCTGAGTGGGTGATCGATTTGGGGATTTGCGAGGCTGAGACGACGCCGGCCTTTATTGCATCCTCCAGGTCGTGTGCACAGTACGCAATTCGATCCGCGAATGACACGACTGTCCCCTCGGGTGTCAATGGTTGTGGCCGCGACCACGAGTGGTTTCGGATTCCATCCAAAGTCTCGACGCACAGGTTTAGCTCGACCAAGGTGTGGTCAGCTCCCCAAGTGGCATGGTCGTAACCCTCCCGCAGGAACCTCGAAAATGCGTCCTCGCTGGCATGACCCCCCGGCCCATGACCACAATCGTGTCCATAGGCGATGGCCTCCGTCAGCGCCACATTCAAGCCCACCGCGCGGGAAATCGCTGTGGCTACCTGTGCCACTTCCAAAGCGTGTGTCAATCGTGTTCTTTGATGGTCATTGGGAAATATGAATACCTGTGTCTTGCCAGCCAACCGACGAAAAGCCGAAGAGTGCAGAATCCTGTCCCTATCGCGTTCAAAGGCAGTCCGCATCGGATCAGGCTCCTCTGGATAGCGTCTGTTCCCAGCGCCGCTGGAAAAGGTTGCGCCTTTCGCAAGGAAGTGCTTTTCAAGCTCTTCCCGCTTCTCCCGCTGCATGAGTACAGGTTCTAGATTCGAAGCGGTAAAGGACGAATGTGCAGCAATATTTCCGCTGGATAGTCGATATCCCCTTGAGGTCTCAATCCACTGACTTGATCGGCTATTTCTCACCATAATGTTTTTCTCTGTTTCTCTCTTATTCCATACTATGTCTTGTCGTTGTGACACTATGGAGTGGTGCAAACTGAAGCCGGCACAATGGAGCTTCTTTTATTCGACCAGAATTCCAAAACCAGATGGGCAAATATTGGTACCAAGTAGACCCAGCCATTAATGAGAGTTTTGTATGGGGGAGTGCCGAAGCAGTTCAGTTTGATTGCGTCCATTACCGAAGTCAAAGGGTTCGGGTTTGAGACTGCCCAATTTTGATGTCAGTGTGTTTCCTCGCTCCCAGCAACCGGTTTCGCTGATTTGAAACTGGACTTTGAGTGTGAGCGGTCTTGACTGATGCAACAGCTGGCAGGGGGAGGAGACGCCAAAGGCCGCAATAAAATCCCGCCAAGAAAGGACTCATGTAATTGTTATACGATGCATGGTA
>JAJYDM010000043.1 GCA_021777475.1 Actinomycetes bacterium
CGGACCTTCGACCCCTGGGCGAGAGATAACTAGCCCCCCTGGAAGCCCACCAAATGGCCCAGAAAGTAAGTGATTGCCGCTGCCGCACCAGAAAGAAGCACCTGTCTGGATACGGTTTTGAAGAAAGACCTACCAGTAAAGATCGCAAGCAGCGCTCCAACTGAGGCCGCACCGCAGAAACCAAGGATGACAGTAAATAGCACTCCGGTGCTACCTGTCGAAAAAAACCACGGCAACAAGGGCAACAATGCGCCAACACCAAACGAGCCGAAAGATGCAAAAGAGGCCTCAATGGGCGAACCTATCGAAGTCGGGTCAACACCCAACTCCTCCCGAGCATGGGTGTGGAGAGCAGTTTCGGGATCCTTCATAATGTGCTCGACGAAGTCCTCCGCCACCTGCCTGGGAACCCCTTTCAGCCGATAGAGCTGCACTAGCTCCCGCCGCTCGAACTCAGGCCGGGTCCTTATCTCATGCGCTTCAAGGGCGATCTCCTTTTCAAATAGCTCCCTCTGGGCCTTCATAGAGACATACTCACCCAACGCCATTGACAGGGCGCCACCAATGAGTCCGGCCATTCCCGCGACTTTCACGAATGGTGCTGAGGGATGCGCACCTGCAACTCCAAGGATCAAAGCCACGTTGGAAACAAGACCGTCACTTACTCCGAAAACTGCAGCACGGGCGCCGCCTCCCGTAATATCCCGATGACGTACACCCACATCGCCCGCCGGAACCACTTCTCGACTAGCCTTGTTGCCATTGCGATGCATTAATTCGGTGATACTAAATCTTTGGCCGATCATTACTACTTAAACTAGCTTCACCTATGTCACTTTACGATCTTGAAATAGCCGATTGGCAAAAACTCCTAAGCGGTCAACCACCCTTTCGATCAAGGCAGATCTGGAAGGCAATCCATGAACACGCCCTTCGACCGGACCAACTGACTTCACTGCCCAAAAGTCTTCGCGCAATCCTTGCCTCCTCTGCGGAAACTGCATCGGCCTTCACACTTGTGCGGCTAACCTCAGACGACCGGCAACTGACCGAAAAAGCCCTGTTTCAACTTAATGACAGACGTGTAATCGAGACCGTGCTAATGCACTATCACGACAGGTCCACGGTCTGTATTTCCTCTCAGGCCGGATGCGCGATGAACTGCAGCTTCTGCGCCACAGGTCAACAGGGTTTCTTCCGCCATCTCACGGTGGGAGAGATTGTGGAGCAGGTTATCTGGGCTATTGATCGGACAAGAATCACCCGTGGGGAAAAGCGGCTTTCAAATATCGTATTCATGGGCATGGGGGAGCCGTTGGCCAACACACGCAATGTCTTCCGCGCTCTCGAGCGAATCAACACCGACATCGGAATTGGAGCCAGGCACATTACGGTCTCCACTGTTGGAATCGTTCCGGGCATAAAACTTTTTACCGACCTTGGCCCGCAGTTCAACCTTGCCGTCTCACTGCACGCGGCAAACAACGATAAGCGAACCTCCCTGGTACCGATAAATGCCAAATATCCAATTGAGACCCTGATGGAGACTTTGCAGGAGTACGTACAAAAAACGAGGAGAAGAATCTCATTTGAATGGGCAATGATGGACGGTGTTAACGACACTGAACAGGATGCAAAGGAACTGACTTCGTTATGCGTACCGCTCGAGGCCCATGTCAATCTGATCCCCCTAAATCCAACTTTGGGTTGGCCGTCCAAAGGTTCCGGCTGGTCCAGGGTGGAAAGCTTTGCCGATACTCTTGCCGGTGCAGGAATTGCCGTTTCCATACGGGACAACAGGGGAACCAATATCGACGCCGCATGTGGGCAGCTAGCAGGTTTGGTAGCCGACAAAAACCTTGGTGAAAGATATAGCGAGAATATTTCTGCAAAAATGGAAATTAGTGCTTTACTTGACTGAAGAATTGAATCGAGAGGAAAACTATGGAATCACCCAGATGGTTTGACAGGTCCCTTCCGCAGACCCTTCAAATAGCCACCCTCTTGCTCTACATGAACGCACTTCTGACGATCCTCTTTTCGCCCGGGTCACCACTTATCCTCCTGCCGGCAATTGCCGAGGCCGTTGGAGCATACGGCATAGCAAATTCAAAGAGATGGGGATATATTACGGCCGTCGTTGGTGCGGTGTTTCCACTTATGCTGCTGCTAATTGACGCCGGCACCTTCGGCATAAGCATATTCAGTATCATCTTCTCATCCCCATTGACGCTGATCTTTGAGATTGCCCTGGTGGCCCTGCTACTCCATCCTCAATCACGAGAACACCAAAAGATTTGGTTCCACTAACCCGGCGAACTAACCACCCGCCAGAGTTGCACCCGACCCGTCTCCAACAACGACAGGAAGCCAATTGACGCTAGAGATAAACGGCATCGATGACCTGAAGCGGTATATAGGAAAACACCTTGGCTACTCAGAATGGCACAAGGTCACTCAGGCGCAGATCAACCAGTTTGCTGACGCTACTGAAGACCATCAGTGGATACACGTGGACCCCGATGCCGCAAAAGCTGGACCTTTTGGCACCACCATTGCCCATGGATACCTACTACTTTCGCTCATTCCCAAACTACTGCCGGAAATCCTCGTCGTAAACCAGGTTGGAGTTGCCTTAAACTATGGCGCGAATAGGATCCGATTTCCCGCCCCGGTGCCTGCAAACTCGAATATCCGACTTGGGGCCACCATAACTGAGGTGGAAGAATTTCAAGGAGGAATCCAGTTGACCGTCGAAACGACAATTGAATCAGAAAACAGCTCAAAACCGTCCCTAGTAGCCCAATTACTCTACAGGTACTACATCTAATATGGCCCTCTCTCACTCAGAACGCCATCTAAAAGTCCCGGTGGGCAAGCCATTTCATCTCGACTCTGTCAATCCATCCGCGACTCCGGGTCTGCGCGACAGCGACAAAGCAAATCTCAAAGAAACTCTCGAAAAGATGCATGATCAGCTATCGGACCTTCAGGCAAGACTTTGGGCTGAACACTCAAGGTCGATCCTACTGGTGCTTCAAGCACTCGACTCTGGAGGCAAAGACGGCACCATCCGCCGGGTATTCAAAGGAGTAAATCCTCAGGGCGTCAAAGTGACGGGCTTTCGGCAACCTACAGTGACGGAAGCAGCCCACGACTTTCTTTGGCGCATCAACAGCGCACTGCCCGCCAAAGGGGAAATCGGCATATTCAACAGGAGCCACTATGAGGACGTGGTCGCCGCCTACGTAACGAAGGAAATTAGCGACAAGGAACGTCACAGGAGATTCGAAGAAATTCGTAACTTCGAAGACTATCTTGACAGGAATCAAATCGACGTAGTAAAGGTCTTCCTTCATATCTCAAGCGACGAGCAGAAGAAACGCTTTCAGGAGCGGATCGACGACCCCCTGAAACAATGGAAGTTTTCAAAGACGGACCTCGAGACCCGTAAGCAGTGGGATGAGTATCAGGACGCCTACTCCGAGGCAATCAGCGCGACGAGCACGGAAGAGTCTCCGTGGTTTGTAATCCCGGCAAACCATCGCTTATCAAGGGATTATTCCATCATGAAACTCCTCCTTGACCGCCTTGAACTAATGAATCCACAATACCCGCGGGTAACAGGATTGGAAGGTATCACGATAGACTGACCGCCACTGCCAGAAGCTGACACAGTGATTATTGCCCGAAGTGCTTAGTTGGACACGCGTTTACGCTCCGCCCAATTATCCTAAATCTCAAGAGTATTGACTCCTATTATTCGAGCAGTTGCTCATATAATGGATCATGAAAACTTGGAGGCTGGATTCCATGAGCGAAACAGGGAGAAACCAAACGGGAGATCCAGAGCAGCTGGGACCTTACAGAATTGAAGATCTTGCTTCTCTAGCAAAGATTTCCATCGATACGATCCGATTCTATCAAACACGCGGTCTCCTGGAACCTCCATTGCGCGCAGGTAGGCAGGCACTTTACGACAATTCCCATCTGAATCGGCTCGGCGAGATTAGGGAACTGCAACATTCGGGACTCAGCCTAAACACGATTCGACGAATCTTCAGCAAAGATGTGCAGCAAGCCGATAGGGCTTTGTTCGACGCATTGTCAAAGCCGCTCCACGCAAGTCACACAGCTGAGTACCTAACTATCGACGAGCTTTCACAGAGGACCTCAATTCCCAGGCCGCTATTGCAGTCGTTGGTAAAGGAAGGCCTCATTCCACCTGTGAAGATAAACGACTCGGACGTATTTCCATCAAGCGACATAGCCATGGCGAGAGCCGGATTGGCGCTCCTGGAGTCAGGAATACCCCTCTCTGAACTCCTTGATCTCGCAAAACGGCATCACAACGCCACGAGGAAGAACGCGCTGTTAGCGATAGAGTTGTTCGACGAGTATGTGCGAAACCCGATAACGCAAAAAGATGATTCGCCGGAGTCGAGCCAAAAGCTCGTCGAGAAATTTAATCAACTTCTCCCGGCCGCAGTGGCACTTGTGGCTGGCCACTTTGAGAGAACACTTTTGGCCTTGGCACAGCGTCATCTGGAGCAAGTTGGAGCCAAACACGAAATCGAAGCGGTTAGAAACGCCATTACTAGTCCGTCCCGAAGCGAATCAGGAAAGCAGAGCGATTAGTGCCAAATCCGATACTGCCGACAGGTAAAGAAAAGGAAGTATTTGTCAAGGAGATGTTCAATTCCATCTCTCCTTCCTATGACAGGATCAACAGGATAATGACATTCCGGTTCGACCAGGTCTGGAGAAGACAGTCGTTGAGGAGCTTGAACCTTCCAGCTCGGTCAACTATTCTCGATCTCGCCTGCGGAACAGGTGATTTTGTCAAAATGGCCCGTGCTCAGGGCCACAGGTGCGTAGGGACAGATTTCTCGATTGGCATGTTGTCACATTCGCAGCTCTTTGGCGACTTGGTGGTCTCCGATGCACTGAACCTCGCCTTTTCAGACAGTTCCTTTGACGCAGTAACATGCGGCTTCGCGTTGCGCAACTTCACCGATTTGATCCCCGTCTTTATTGAACTTGCAAGAGTGCTGCGACCCGGCGGAAGAGTCGCCCTGCTTGAGGTGGCACAACCTTCCTCTCTCATATTGAAAGCCGGGCACGCAATATATTTCAACAAGCTCGTCCCCATCATTGGTGGGATGCTTAGCGATAAAAATGCCTATAGATACTTGCCGGCTTCGGTAAGTTACCTACCCCCACCGGCAACAATAGTCGAGTTGCTGGTGAAGGCCGGATTTTCCAACATCTCGCATTCTCGGCTCACGACTGGCGCAGCCCAACTCTTTACGGCAACAAAGGCGGGCTAGAGGTGGGATCAATCAGTGACACCTCTCTGAACGGCCGCGTATCACAACTCGGAGCGCTCAGCTTCTTCAAAAAAGCTTCAGGCAAACGAAAATGCTCATTCATCAGGGGTTTGAAAGAGACTGTGGTTACCGCTGGAGAATACAAGACGTATCTTGTCAGTCCGGGACTTGCCGCCTTGGATCCACTTCAACGAGAAAGTTACAGTCCAACCCTTACAAATGAGCTGTCCCGGGAGCACCTTTTCACCGCCATTATTCCTTTCAGTCCGAGCGCTGCGTTCACCGTTGTAGTCCCAACGGTAGCTGTATTGTTCGCTGACGATAAATCCGTCAACATCACCTGCCCTGACGACTGCGAGTCCGAAGCGGCCGCGCTAATTTTGGAGATCCTGGAGGCGGATTCGGCTATCTGTCAGAATGAGCCGCTGTCCCTTAGGGTGGATCGAACCGAGAGTGCAGCTGAATTTCGATCGCGAGTCGCGGGCGCCATTGAAAAAATAGCCTCCAGCAACCTGAAAAAGGTTGTGCTGTCAAAAGCCATGAGATTAACGGGTCCAAAATCTCTGAATTCCGCAATGATCTTCGACAGACTGGCACATGACAGGCCATACACCTACCTCTTTAGCATGAACAACTATATTGGCGCGTCCCCGGAACTTGTCATTAGCCGCGACTCCTCGGTCATAACTAGCTATCCTTTAGCGGGCACGGCAGCCTCGGGCGATGAAGCCCGCCTACTGCTTTCCGAAAAAGACGACCGGGAGCACTCCATTGTTGTCAGTCAGATCATTACCCGACTGACCGAACTCGGAATTCCCACAGACCTACCGCCAAAACCAACCATAACCAGCTACGGCGAGATAGTTCACCTCGGAAGCAGGATTTCTGGGAGAAACAACGGCGCGAAACCCTTCTCCAGCATTGAAGTGGCCGCACATCTTTCCCCCACCGCCGCGATAAACGGCGAACCCTATGACTCCGCGTTAAAATACATAACCTCGTTCGAGCCGTCGGACAGGGGGTTCTATGGTGGACTGGTTGGATATCAGAAATACCGAGGCGATGGCACATGGATTCTGAACATTCGATCGATCGAACTAATCGATGACGGTCTGATGCTGCGGGCTGGGGTGGGGATCGTCGAAAGGTCCGACCCTATCCAGGAAGACCTTGAGGCAACCTCGAAGATAAACGCCATTGCTTCAAGTCTCCTTGAATCTTGATCCAGGCTATTGGCATCCGGTACACCATGAACTGCCAGCTTGTCAACTAGACTGAGACGGGCGTAAGGGGCGTAGCAAATGTTTCAAATTAAAAGTCGATCCGAATGCCAATCCCAATGCGTGGGAATACTCCTTACCGGCGGAGCGTCCAAACGCTTTGGAAACGACAAACTTGCGCAGAGAATCGGCGACTCCTCCGTAGCTGAAATGGCTGCAAGATCACTCGGTACGGCATGCGAAAGGTCATATGAAGCCGGTAACGGCCTGACTGAGCTTCCTCAGATTCCCGGTACGCTTGGCCTAGGACCGCTAGCTGCCATAGCACAAACTGTAAGCTTTCTCCGGCAAAGAGAATTGCTGGACCTTAATCAGTGTGCAATTGTACTCGCCGGCGACGTTCCTTTCATCCAGCCGTCGACGCTTGCCATCTTGAATCACTGGCCAGGTTCTGCAAGTGTCGTCCCTGTCGTAGACAGTGAGAGTCAGTACCTTGCGGCACGTTGGTCCGCAGAGTCATTGGACAAGAGCAAGGCCTTAGTCTCAACCGGTGTCAGAAAGATTAGAGAAGCCCTTGTTCTCCCCAGCACCCAATGGGTTACCATTGAGATGTGGGACAAAAGTTGCTATTTTGAATTTCTCGACGTGGATACACCCGAGGACCTCTCCAGGGCAATCGAAATCCGACGAGCCAGCATTGACGGGAAAGCAACGGGATGATTGAAATTACAACTCTAAAACAGCCGTCGGTCCGCCGACCAACCACCGACGTGAAGATCGCGGCCGTGCGAGATGGTTATGTCTCGACAAGGCCGGATGTCCTTGCAACCGAAGAGCCGATGGAGATTCGGGTTCACGGACCGAACCAGGAACCTACCCCTGTCACAGTCACGATGCGCACGCCCGGTAACGACTTCGAACTCGCCATCGGTCTACTCTACAGCGAAGGCCTCATCGACACCCACGGCAGCTTGAAGACCGTCTGCTACTGTACAAATGTCTCCAACGAGAACCAAAGGTTCAATGTCGTGACGGTCGAACTCACATCCCAATTCATCGGCAACCAGAGGGCGCGCAGCTTCATGTCGTCCTCAGCTTGCGGCGTCTGCGGCACCACGTCAATCGAAGACCTGGCCGGCCGGAGCGCAGTCGTTGAATCACAGATGAAGCTCGACATCACAACCGTCTTTTCACTTCCAAAGCTTCTCATGAAAGGACAGAAGCTCTTCAAGTTAACCGGTGGATTACATGGAGCGGGAATCTTCGATGAGAGTGGGCGCTTAGAAGTCGTCCGCGAAGACATTGGAAGACACAATGCACTTGACAAAATCGTCGGACACTACTTCCTCGAAGAAAAACTCCCCCTGTCGAACAAAGTCCTTGTCCTGTCAGGAAGAATCGGTTTTGAACTGGTGCAGAAGGCCGCAATGGCTCAAATTCCGGTAGTCGTGGCCGTTTCCGCACCATCATCTCTGGCTGTACAGACTGCGGATAGCCTTGGCATCACGATGATTGGCTTTACCCGGGACAATAATGCCAATATTTATTCCCACCCGGAACGAATCCGGTTCAACCAATAAAATTGGAGCCCCTTCGAGGCTCCAATTTCTACGAAGCCTGAGCCAGCTTGCGCTGCTGACGCCTCATCCGTCGGATGATTCTGCGCTCTTCCTCGTCTTTTCCTCCCCAGATGCCATACTCCTGATTAGTCCTAAGCGCAAACTCAAGACATTGCATCTGGACCATGCATGCCTCGCACACGCACTTGGCTCGTAGAATCTGCCGTTCCGCTTCTCCCGTTACCCCTACCGGGAAAAAGAGTGCCGGGTCAACTTCCTTGCACTCAGCCCGCGGTCTCCACTGCTCATCATTCCACGTAGTCTTCGTCACTGAATCCATGTCTCAAAACCTCCGGTACTGGTCTCCATAACCAACACACCCCGGCTTTTCGACCCTGCATAACAGCCCCCCGGCCGCTTCGCCAACAATTCACTGCCACGGGCAACCTCTATAGCCACCGATGACACGCCACAACCGGCCCTACCTTGATACGCCAGAACTGCCACGACCCTTCCGTATGCAACCGAGGAAACTACCGAGCCGAGTAGGTGAAAATACCGTAGTAAAGCTTTTGTTAATTTACCATCAATTGTTAACTAAATGTTTACCGTGATACTTAAGAATGTCATGTTTTTGCTACAAACCTGAACTTTTGGTGAAATGGATTGTATAGCAATAGCATCGAACACTCTCAGCGGTCGGAGTACTCACTCCACATGCTAAAAATCTTCTCAGCTATAGTTTCGGGTGCTTGAGCGAGCAAAAGATGTCCCTTGCCCTTAAGCATAGTCATGTGCGCGTTGGGCAGAGAATCAAGAAGTTCCAGCGTCCCGTTGAGAGGATTGAAAAAGTCGTCCATTCCAACAATGAGCTCTACGGGAAGTCCTAATGATGGAACTCCCTTTGACAAGCCAGTCAGGTCCCTCTTAAGGTGTACCTGCTCAGTATAAAAACTCTCAATTATTCTTGATCGCGCACCGGTAACTCTCACCCAAGCTTTAGCAGGCCGAAATACCCGTAAAAAGCGGGCTGGCGAGACTAGCACCTTATCAAGAAGTGATATCGAATCCGGCCCTCCGACCGGTGCGATCAATACAAGCCCATCGATCAATTCTGGGCACTCAATCGCTGATTGTAGAGCAATGGCACTTCCATATGAGTAACCGACGAGAATAGCCATAGTCACCCCGTGCGCGGCCAACAACTTCCTCAGGTATGCCGCATTTCCATCCAGATCACTGGCCTCCATCGGATTGCTACCCCACCCAGGTCTGTCGTAGGCTACCACAGAGACTTCCGGTGGAAGGCGGTCCAAGACCTCACGGAATTCGCCCGCCTCACCTGGCTGGCCATGAATGAACACAACGGCGGACTTACATGAATTTGCCTGCGACTTCTCGAATTTAGTCATGCCAGACCTTCTTCGGTTGCGATCCTTGCCAAGCCCCATACCCCCAGAAGCATCAAAGACAAGGACACAGCGGCCACCACTGCACCCGAAGTGTTTGCAGAGAGCGTCTCGTGAAGCACCACTAGACCAATGGCGATAGCGACGACGGGCTCGATAACAGAAATTATTGGCAGCGAAACCCTAAGTGGCCCGGCTTGGAACGCGCTCTGGATCACTAACACGTCGGCCACACCCATTGTCACGAGAATCCACGCATGAGGATCCACGACAATTCTAAACATTCCATGTGCCACAAAATTCTGTGCCACCACCTTCGACAGTGAAACGGTAAAACCGTGAAGAATACCAGCCGCGACACCAAGTAGAAATGTTCGCCGGCCTTGATTGGCATGATGAGCAAAGGCACCCAAGGCAACGACGACAGTCGCTGCGGCCGTGGCCACAATCAGCCAGCTGCTTAGAGTTGAAGTATCCTTGAGACGCGCTGGCACACCAACACTGAGGAATCCAATCAGTGCCAGAGCAGTCAAAAGTGATAAAACCAATTCTGACGACTTCAATCGTATATTATGTAGGACTGCAGAGAAGAAGAGGGAAAAGACAAGGCCGATAGCCAGAATGGCTTGAACCACTAGGACGGAACCATTGACGAGAGCCGCGAATTGGAAGAAAAGTCCAACAATATCTGCAACAATTCCCAGTAACCACATGGGGTCGAGGGCCAGAAAGAAAATCAGGGCGGGGCGCATTGCCTTTTTAGCGTCAGCCTTTTGAGCGCTCCTGTGCTGCAGGGCGGTGGCTAAGGCAAACATGAGTGCCGATATCGTCGCAAGTGCGTAAATCATTGGTCCGAAAGATAGGTTATAAGGAATGCCAAAACGTGTGCTCGTGATCTCTGCTCGAATGGGCGCCGGTCACGACGGGGCTGCCAGGGAATTGTGCATCAGACTGGAAAAACGGGGCCACCAAACTCAAATGGTGGACTTCTTGGATGCATCACCCCGAGTCGGTCGTTTTCTCAAGAAGACATACGAACTTCAGCTATCCAAGGCACCCTGGACCTATGAGCTTCTCTACCGAATTTGGACCTGGACCCGTGCTTTGACTCCCCCTCTGGTGTTCGTCCTGGCGCTTTTCTTCGAGCGAAGGCTACGACAGTGGGCGGAGATCTACGACGCGGACGTCATAGTAACCACGTACCCTTTTGCATCGGTAGTACTCGGCAGGGCGCGCCTCAAGAAGCGGAGAAGGCTCCACATTCCCGTTTCAACGTTCCTGACAGACTTTGCGGTTCACCCTCTCTGGGTCCACAAGGGGGTCGACTCCCATATTTGCGTCCACCCGAGGGCAGCTCAGGCCGTGTACAACCTCACTGGCGAGTTCGCGACTGCCCCCGGACCGCTAGTCTCCAATGTCTTCTCTAGCACTGAGGACACCAAAACCCAAGCCAGAAGGCGTTTTGGAATCCCTGACGACGCAACTGCGGTACTTATAGTCGCCGGTAGCTGGGGTGTCGGCGAACTAGAAGACACCTTCGATACTATTTTGGAAAGCGGCGAATTCCTCCCCATCGCCGTCTGCGGCAGGAATGAGGAGTTAGCCGAAAAACTAAGAGGCCGTGGCCAGGGAATCGTCCTCGAATGGACCGAAGAGATGGCAGCTTACATGAGGGCCTGCGACGTGGTAGTCCAAAATGCCGGCGGACTCACCTGCATGGAAGCCTTTGCCGCGGGATTACCGGTGATCTCATACAATCCAATTCCAGGTCACGGACGCCAAAACGTCTTTGAAATGACCGCTGCTGGAGTCACAAAATGGGCCAGAGGACCTGAGGGACTCAAACAAGCGATAAGGGAGATCAGGGACTCCGGGGAGGAACTTGCAAGGGAAGCAAAAGCCATCTTCGTGGGTGATGCCGCAGACGATATTGAAAAACTGCTTTTCGGAGAGATGCCGAGCCGAATTACGCCCATCACGCGCCCTGCCTCACGTCGGTTCATCGGGGCAATTGCCGCAACCGCAATGCTCTTCGTCTCGGTCAACCTCGTATCTAATATCGCGACCTCGAACGGACTCAATGTTGCTCCGGTCTCGTTCGCCTCGGCCCAGCACGTCTACCTCACAGTTCTCGTAAGCCCCCAAAGCCTGAACAGTCCCACTATTGACAAACGTCTGGCGCGTGACAATGTCGCCGCCATCGTCACGGGGAAAACCGCATTTGCGGCACCTCAAATGATATCCAACCTGGCCAACAATGGCGTGGCGATAATAAATGGGGGCTGGGACAGTTCCTCAGACCTTCATCTGATCACTCCCGACAATGCCGCAGCTCACACAATGTATCTTCTCCAAAAGGCCACGAATCAAAAAATCAATATCTATGCGCCTCAGATGGTTGTGAACAGCGTCGACCTTGCATGGGCCACCATCCACCACCAGACGATCATCCGGCCTATTAGCATCAGTCTGACTGCCCAATCCGGAAAACAGCAGTTCAAAGCGGGTCAGATTTACGAACTTGACGCCACTTCGATGACTCCCGCACAGCTGAATACCGAGATCGGCAACTTGATGTCGACTTTCAGCTCATCAAATCTTGAGCTGTCTCCAATATGGGCACTGAGATAAACCCCGGGGGAATCCCGAGCAAAGGTAAGGCCCTCGTTGTAGGTTCTGCTCTGGTGGCAGGAATTGCACTCACCGGGCACGCTGTTCCCGCATTGACGACCATACCACCGATCCGCCGAAAACTGTTTCCCAAACTGTCCGGCATGAGTGAATCGGGCGCAATCGCCCTCACCTTCGACGATGGTCCGGATGCAAAGTCCACACCCCTTTTCCTGGACCTTTTGGACAAACACGGCTGGAAGGCAACCTTCTTCATGCTTGGCAGAATGGCTGAAAAAGATCCTCCACTCGCAAGAGAGGTGCTCGCACGCGGCCACGAGATCGCGCTCCACGGCTATAAACACAATAACCTGCTTTGGAAATCCCCGAAGGCGACCAATGAGGACATACGCAGGTCCTTCGGGACCATTTCGGAGATCGTTGGCACACATCCCCGCTACTTTCGCCCACCCTATGGAGTTTTCAACGCCCAAGCGCTGCTGACCGCCAATGACCTACATCTGACTCCAATGCTCTGGACCGCATGGGGAAGGGACTGGAGGGCCAAGGCAACTCCGCAAACGGTATTCAATGACCTGGCCAAGGGTATTCGGCCAGGCAGCACGCTGTTGCTGCACGACTCCGATTGCACGTCTGCCAAGGACTCGTACTACGCGGCCCTAGGTGCAATGGAGCTTTTGGCAGAGCGGACGAGGGCTCGCAGGCTTCATATTGAGCGGCTTTGCGATCACTTCCCGGACTGAAGATCCTCATCGGGATTGTCAAAATACTGCTGTCCCTCTTCAAAATTGACTCCCCGCCTCCTTTGCTGCGCAGCCCAAATCTCGCCACCGATCACCTGAATAGTGGCGGCAGCTGGAATTCCAATCAACGCACCTATGAAACCAAGCAGGTCCGCTCCCACAAGAACAGAGATGAGCACCCATAGCGAGTTCAATCGGACGGTCCTCGACATTATTACGGGATTAAGTATGTGATTCTCAAGCTGCTGATAAACAATGAATACGGCCGCAACGATGATTCCAGAGGCAAGTGAGTGGAGTAGGGCGAAAAGAACCGTAGGAACTCCCGCCAATAGACCACCCACCAACGGGAGCAGGTCCACCACCGCCACCCACACTGCAAGGACTATCGGGAACGGAACCCCAAGGATTGCGAGCGCTATGTACACGACTACTCCCGCGATCAAAGACGTAGCCAGATTGCCAAGAACATATCCGGTTATCGCTTTAACCAGCCTTTGACGAACTCTCATCAACGAGGCCCGCCTGTCCGGCCCGGCTACCTGAAAAACAGCCCCAAAGAGCAACGGTGCCTCTATCTCGATAAACAGGGAAAGGAGAAATATTGTAACGACCCTTGCGACACCGGACAGCAAGGTCTTGGCAGCACCCACTGCCGAACCGCTGGCCTTTGAGAGCACAGATGATAATTTCGTAGAATTAGCTTGGACGTAGCTGTCGATGTGGAATCTCTTGATCAGCTCACCTAGACGCCCCGTGCCCGTCTGCGCCTGATTGACAAGGCCCGGCAATTCATGCGAAAACTTGACTCCCGCATTGTAGAGCGGCTTGGTGATCAAAAACATGACCACCAAAAACAAAATAAATGCAGCTATGAATACGATCACCGATCCGACTGAACGCTTGACGTGGAACCTATAAAGGAACTTGACGGCCGGATCCAACACCATAGCCACAATAAGCGCGAGGATCAAATCTAGAACAAGTGACCTAAGAAACCATACGAGCCAAATTGACAGCCCAATACCCAACGCCATCAGCTGAATCTGGAATGAGCGCTTCAAGGACCTCATGTCCCCCACCGAACCACTAGATCCATTACTCAACTGAATCGTTCCATATTCCTAACTCCATTAAGCGTCTAGGCTTAGTTTCGAATCAGGACGAGCCCAGACCTGTACCAAAGTTACCAGGGTGTAAGATCATAAGCCATCATTGGCTGGAATTCATCGGGAGTTTTATACGTGACTGAAAGGTGTTGCGAGGATTGAAGTTACTCTTCAAAGGACGACCATGATGAGCAACCTTGGAAACCGCGATACTCCGGAAAATCGAAGACCAAGGCGATCGCTGGTCCGCAGATTCACCATACGATCGATCAAAGTCGTAGCACTAATCCTTATCGTCGAGTATCTGGTTCTGCCCCAGGTGGCTGGGGCCAGAAAAACACTCTCCCTGATCCAACACCTTAACCTCGGATACGTCGGCCTTGCATTGATCGCAGAAGTGGCTGCACTGATTGCATATGCCTATCTGACCATCTCGGTATTACCAAAACAGTCTTTGGATTTGTGGACCATTTTTCGAATTGACATGTCGTCGTTGGCGCTGTCCCACGTCACGCCTGCGGGAACTGCCGGTGGAACTGGACTTTCAATTCGATTGCTGATCACAAAGGGAATCCGGGCCACCGATGCCGCCTTTGCAATAGCGGTCCAGGGTATTGGCTCGGCAGTGATACTGAACCTCATCTTTTGGCTCGCCCTGATTATCTCGATACCAATTTGGGGATTCAATACCGTTTACCTGACTGCGACCATCGTCGGTACTCTCCTTTTCGCATTCGTGGGCGTCCTTGTCATCGCATTTACCAGAGGTGAACGGCACTTCACGAGAGTTGTCGTAAAGCTGTTCTCAAAACTGCCGTATCTTTCCGAAGGTTCAATCGAATCAACGCTTCAGCGCATCTCTGAAAGGATTAGGAACCTGCTCTCCGATCCCCCATTACTTAGAAGAGCGCTTACCTGGGCAGTGGCCAATTGGATATTTGATGCAGCTTCCTTATGGATATTTCTTGCGGCATATGGCCACCTTGTCAATATCGACGCGCTGTTGGTCTCGTACGGCCTCGCCAACATCCTGGCAGTGATTCCAATCACTCCGGCGGGTCTCGGGGTGGTCGAAGCCGCCCTAACCACATCCCTCGTAGGGTTCGGCACTCCTAGGGGCATAGCCATTCTCGGTGTGATCTCATACAGGTTGATCAACTTCTGGCTACCCATTCCGGGTGGTGCCCTCGCCTACCTCTCTCTGGGAACAGGGAGCTCATCTGAAGACAAAAGGCAGCGCAAAGGCGGCAAGCGGCTATCACCTTCCAAGTTTAATCCAAACGTCATAGTTCAGGAAATGCAGCTCCCCCAAGACAACTGACCCCGTTGCAACTGAGCGACAAATAGCGGGTCCACCCACGATGCACCTTTCACAAGGTTTTCGCGTTGGATCTGACTCCGCTCAGCCCAACAGTCATTCTCGCCTCTCCAAGCATGGCCAGCATCAGACCTGGCCTTATGTGCTCTCCCAAGGTAATGCGTCGTCGCATCATCTGAGTTGTCGTCTGTACCAAATGGCCCGGGAACGAACTCACTAATTTTCTGGCCTGTGCACTTAGCGCAGCTTCAACGGCTTCGCTCCAAAACGACAGAAACCTTCTGGACGTTCGACCATAACAACCGTGACCTTGACATCGCTCAACAATGACAAGAATTTGCACCGAAATCCATTGCATGTGGACTTCCAAAGCTTCTGGGCACATCTCAATCGACAAAGCTTTCCCCTTCGCATCCACTTCGCTCCATCGGCTCCAAACTGCTGAACCGAGATGGCGCCCTGGCATGGTTTGAGGATCTCACTCACATTCTATTTCCCATTGAATTGCCAGAAACGTGTCCGGCTAAATGATTTGCGCACTTCAGGGATATAATCCCGTATCGATGCAACAAACGGCCCCGACGACTAAGACAAGTCATTTCAACCTAATGCGTGAGTTCGAGATCAGTGGTCAACCACACCGGTCCCGCCCGTGGAAAACTCCGCCGATGAGGTACTGTGTTCCCCTCCCAACTGGAAATGCTCCTCCTCTACGGTTCAATGCATCAACTCCGGCTCCCCCTTTTCAGAGCTAGCTTGTCACAGCGACAAGCTTGGCAAAAACAATTGTGTTGTCAACAAAGTGGCCGGTTGAGGAGTTGAACGATCCCGAACAGGTAATGAGGCGCAACTCCGGATCCGATACAGGTCCATAGACCAGCTGGGTTGGGAAATTATCCTTGTTGACCTCCATAATCCGGGTGACGCTGAACGTAGCACTGGTTCCCGAACCATTCGTGACCGTCACTAGGTTACCCGGATGAAGCAGGCCGAGCCGATAAAAAACAGCTGGACCGGCAACTGAAGACACGTGCCCTACAACAACGGCCGGACCAGGTTGCCCGGGGAAGGTGCCTCCCGACCACCAACCCGCTTGATCGAAGCTGGATGGAACCTGGAGCGTGCCATCCGCGTTAAGTGTCGCCCCCTGTAAATAGGTCAAACATTAATTGTCATAACAAGCGCTATTGATACGTCGAACTAAATAATCAACAGGCCATGAAGGGAGCGTCGGAAATGCCAACAGTGGCATCGCTGCCTCCATCTGCCCGCAAGACCAGATCGTCGGCAATCGAGGTAATGGTCAAAACTGGACTCCAACCCGCTCAGCCAAACCCCAGGCTGACTTTTACGCTAAAAGTCTGCTCGAACAGGGAGCGTTTCCTTCTCAATCCAAACGATTCCAGTTCAAAGTCCCCGTCAGCATCGAGATTTATAATCACTCGATCTTTCGTACACTCAACCCTTATCGAGTTGACTACCGCCTCGTGAGAACGGTCCAGGGCGTCCGCCAGGCGCAATATGCCAGCCAACCGCACTACAACCTTCTGCAAGTCTTCGGTAAGCTGGGCAAAAGGCGCATAATCCGCCTTTGGATACCCCCGCCTGTGAAATCTCCCCAGACAGACCAGGACCCATTTCTCCTGAGGAGTGAATCCCCTGAGTCTTGAATTCTCGATCAGGTATGCTGAATGCTTATCGTGATCCTCCATTGCAATGTGCTCGCCGATGTCGTGCAGGAGCGCACCGTAAAATAGCAACTCCCTTTCCTTCTCAGAAAGCCCGTGTAGTGAGTCGGTCTGATCAAACAATGCCAGCGCCAGTTTCGCCACCTGCTCGGCGTGAAGACTGTTCCAGGCAAACCGCTTGGTGACACCCATTACAGATGCATGCCGAATGGAATCGACACCGACTTCCAGGGACTCATAGCCTTCCAGTTCGGACAGGATTATTCCTTCTCTCAGAGCCCATTCCGACAACGTGAGCTCCTTGAACCCGAAGATCTGCATCAGCTCCTCCAGCACCAATACCGCTGCCGGGATGATGTCTACCCTCTTAGGGTCGAGTCCCGTGACTGCAAGCCTTCCTTGGGTGTCGCTTTTAAGAATCATCTTTCCCGTCGACTTCAATAACGAACGTTTGACTGACACCTGGTTCATATCCTCCAGGACACCTTGATCCAAATCAGGGCGCTCCGCCAGCGTGGCGACTCGGGCAAGGTTGAGAAAGCTCCCTGATGAGCCTAAAAGCGCCATAGGCGAGTATGCGTTCACCGAAAGCACCAAAGGTGTAAGCACCTCGCGAACATACTTGCGCATCCTTACAATTTCCTTGGCTGTTGGTCCCTCGGCGCCCTGAACAAACTTTGCCGTAAGTCTCCCAACGCCAATATTTAGGCTATGTGACCACAGGAGTTCGTTTTGGGTCCCTATCATCAACTCAAGGCTGCCACCACCAAGGTCCGCACACATGACAACCTGGTCATGGAAATTGACCGAGGTGCTAATTGCCTTAAATATTAGTTCGGCCTCCTTGGCCCCCGATATCACTGACACAGACACACCGGTCTCGTCCTCAATCAGATCGACAATTTCAGAGGAGTTCTCCGCTTCGCGAAACGCGGACGTTGCCAATGCCACCAACTCGCTAGCTCCAAGGGATTCAGCTAGAGTTCTAAAGGACCTGATCGAGTCGACCACCTCCTTGGCGTGGGACTCATCGATATAGCCGAGCCGCGATACAACATCCCCGAGCCGGATCATAGCCTTTTCCTTCAAAAGGACTTCAAAACTCTTCTCAGAAATGGCTCTGGCAACAACGAGATGGAATGAATTCGAGCCAAGATCCAATGCCGCAATGGTAATCGCAGACGCGGGCTGTTCGGGGTAGACAATCTCAGTAATCTTTGAAAACGGTATAAGCCGACCTTTACTGCCTCCTACGATCGTCACACGCAATCATCCCTCTCCCAAAGACCCACAACCTTCCGAAAACAGCTAACCACATTGGACACGGCTACGACCACTTAGCCAAAAAACGACCCAGCGCCTCATCCCCTTGCGATAGTTCCCCCCATGGAAGTGACACGATATCGTCTAAAAGCTCCGTGAATGCAGATGCGTCGGGCCTGCCATCCCTCCTCATCAAAGCCGCATTGGCCAAAACGGTTTCACATGCCCTTCTCACAGAGAGACTCGACGGTCTCCACAGAGTAACTTTTCCCCCTACCCCATTGCGAAGTTCTGTGGCCAAAGATATGGAAACGTCTGCGACCATTCTGAACAGGCCATCTGCATCTTCGCGATAAAGTGAACCCCCCAAAGCCACCCTTGACACAAATTGCACAATGAACTCTCGGGCGCTATCCTCCTTCAAACCGATAAGCAGTTCTGCCGCCAAGCGTTTCAATAGAACTTTACGCCCGCCAACCTCTCCCAAAAGTAGACTCGCCAATCTACTCAGCTCACCGACCACAGGATGTTCATAGCGGTCCAACAGCCCGGAGATCCAAGCGTGGTTCCCAGGATTGTCTATCGCCTGTTCCAGCTTTGATGCGCTCGTCGCGTAGCAGGCTCCCTGCGACACAAGCAAACCGGCTATGTCCTCAGCCGCGTCTTCGAAACTGGCATCCAGCAGTTCTAATTCGATCTCTCTGAACCGGTTGCCCCGATTCG
>JAJYDM010000131.1 GCA_021777475.1 Actinomycetes bacterium
AGCTTTTCAGCTCTGTCAGCTATAACGTCGCCTCAGATTAGATGAGGTTGGCCAACGGATTGTACGACCAGATGTTGACCGAAGGGTTTTCTGCTGACGAAGTTCTTCAAACCACCGAGTTCTCGGACAACAATCGAATACGCCTCCGCGAGTGCTTTGCTGCTGTTGCCGTGGACAGGTCGCACCCAACGCCGGTGAGCCATCGCGTGACTTTGCGTTCGGTCAGTGACCAAGCTCTGAGCAAGGGCGTCGACCCGGAACTCGTGGCAATAGCCGAGGAAATGACCGAATCAGTTTCTGAGCGATCCGATTCATCAATATGCGCAACTCCCATGCACATCTGACGGTCTCTGCTGGGAAAGTGTCGATCGATTTACGCGACAAACACAGTCCCTTTAGGGGCGGGGAAGGAATGGACACAGACACCGGTTGCGGCGCTCAGGGAGAGGTTGTGGGTGGCCGTTTAACGACCCCTCTCGTTACTCCTCTGACAATAGAGCGAAACCTGCCATGGGGAATGCAAAGCTCAGTGTTATGGACTTGCCTTCAGACCCATGCTGGCACAGCTTTGCCCCTTGAAAACGTTGTAGCACGGCGACATCACATTTGAGAAATTTTTTCCTCCGTCGCGAGTCACAAGCAAGCCACCAGAACCCGTGACAGCCCAGCCACTTTGGGCAGAGGAGAACTGAAGCGGACCGAGAGCACCCTGATTTCCAAGATACCCGATTGCGATTGAAGGAAAAGTCTTCATCGAAGTCCAACTCTCTCCTCCGTTGGCAGTCCGATACAGTTTTCCCTCTTCTAAGAAAACGAAGGTGGAAGCGTTGACAGCGGCGAACGGCTCTTTGCCGAGGAAAACGCAAGTGTTGCAGATAATAGCTCCTGATTTTGGAATTTCCATGGGTTGCGCCATAAAAGGAGTCACAAGGGCTTTCCATGTCATGCCGCCGTCGTGAGTGATCTCAACAAGTGCGTTCCCCGAAGAAGGCTGCGCAAGGAAGACTCCCCTGTTAGCGAAAAATGTCGGAAGTGTAAGCGACTCCCACTTACGGCTTGACCCCTTGTTTGTAGGGAGAAAGACCTCTTGCCAACTCTTGCCTCCGTCATTTGTCTCATAGAGATGCGTCCCTTGAGGGTTCAGCCCCCACCCGGTGCTTGGAGAAGAGAAACTGATCCTACTGACCGGGGCAGTTTGATCCACTATCGACCACGTCGAGCCACCATCAACTGAAGAAAGGATGACCGAGGGACCAAGTAGAGATGGTGTAGCAGGCTGAATTGCTGCAAATCCATCATTGGCGTTGGCAAAGCTTAGGCTATCGGCGTCACGTCCAATCGGGGCAACCCTGGGAAGCAAGACGGAAGTCCAGCTCCTACCTCCATTAATGGTGTGGTCTACCGCTGTCCCTTTTGCAATGCCTGTGATCAGCCAACCGTCCTGGGAATTTAGAAACGATGACGAAGTGTAGTCTGCAATCGGATCACCGAGACTTGGAGGATCGCTGTAACGCCAGGTAATGCCCCAGTCGGAGCTATAGAACATTCCGTATCCGTCAATTAACCAAAGCTTTCCTGGTCCGACAACATCGATTGCGACAACGGGAGGCTGTCTAACGGAAGGCTCGGTAGGGAAAGGCGCTAGCGGAGGTTTCTTGGGGATAGAGAGGCGAGTTGTAGTTGCCTGGTCGGGACTGGCAGACGAACGCACCAAGCTGACAGTGAACCAGATCGCGACTCCTGCTAGCAGCAGTGCCAATACTAAAAACACACGTCCCGTACGCGCCATCTATGCCACCCCGACATATCGAACACTGCTAGTGATCATAGGCTTCTAGTCGTTGGCCTCAGCTTTTACCGGCTCAGAGTTTTCGGAAATGTGACAACTTGGGTCATATTGGTATTGTTGAACTCTTGGCAACTCTTCTGCTCCCCCAAATACTGGAACAAAATCACGAGTCAACCAAGACAATAAGAATCCTGCAGAACGTCGGGAAGCTTCAAGGCCTTTGAACCGGCATTTACTCAGGCAAGTGGCGTGTCAACGAGTCTGGTGTCGAGGAGTTTTTGAGAAGGAATTGAGGAACAAGGATCAGGACTCACATTAGTGCTCGCGTCGGTATATCGGAATATCCCTTGCCTCCCTTCGCAAGAGTGCCATTGGACTCCGCAGCTTTGTGAATGTGTATCTGTGCATTTTCCGGGAGTGAGCTTGGCACTAAAAACTTCCCTGGGCAATGACCGCCAGAGTCTAAGTGTCACCTCCAGCACTCCAGATTCCTCTGACTGCTGGGGCGGTGCCAACGCCACAGTCACTGGGGGATTCTTCGCCGATGACGTCATCTACCAGCTTTTTCCCCGGAGTTGTTTCCATGGCGCGACCATCACATTCACACGCTGGCACTTCGGGACTTGACTGAAAGAATGCGATTAATTGAATATTGTCACATCGGCGACCAGGTGGAGCCGTAGTCCTTGGATTCAAAGACTGGATAACTGTCCGATGCCAGCCAGGCTCGGCCGCCTGTTCCGACCGCAAGACTGCTTGGACCTGGAATATAGTATGCCGAAAGTTGATGGCCAACAAAAGTTTTGCCTCCGTTGGTTGTGACAAAGATCGTGTTTTCGTTCCATGTGTAGCCAACGGATGAAGAGATGAACTGGACCCCGTTGAGGCTTCCCATTCCGGGCCAGTTTGCTCCAAACTGGCTCCAAGTTCGGCCGGCATCTGTCGTATGGTAAAGGTAATATTTCCAGATCAGGATTTTCTTGTTATAGGGATTTGGAACTAATGGATGTGAAATGCCTCCTGCCAACCACCAGTTCGTTGCGCTCAGCGGATCGACAGAAAATGCGGAGAATGGCAGCGGTATTTTGGTCCAGCTCTTACCGCCGCTAAGCGTCGCTTCTAATTCTGGTCTCGCGGGGCCCAACACAAGTGCGCCGATTTTAGATGTCGCAAATCGGCCACTCAGGACACTCCAACCCTTAGGCAAAGGTTGGTTACTCCATTGTTTTGCGGATGATTTCAGAACCTCGAAGGTGCTCGGGGTGAGCATGACGGTAGCTCCCGGCACCAGACTGGCGTCGCCTCCATTGATTCCAAAATTTCCGAGAGTTGCGAAGGAAGCCGAAGCCTTAGAGCTAATTTGAAGCAATCTGCCTTCAACAGTAAGGGCCACCGTTCTACCAGAGCCATGTGAAACATCTATCGCTCTATAAGGGGGATAGATCAGGACCCATGACCCTCCGTTAGCTCGGTTCCATAATGTCCCGCTCACAGTGTAGGCAATCCCGCCGTATGGGGTGGATGGCGCAAGGTCTGATATGGCGGTTGAACTTATTTCCTGCGCTCCGGGCAGAAATTGGATCCCAGCCCAATGCCTTCCCCCATCGACCGTCTTTAGCGCCCCGCCTCTCGAAGCGCGGCCAAGCACCAGGTATCCGACCGAAGAACTCGTAAAGCGGATCTGTTGGATATACCCCATTATCGGCAGACCCCCCGAAGGCGCTGTTGTTGTAGTTGGGGATGGAAACGGGGGTGAGGCAGAAACTTGATTCCAGTCCTTTCCTCCGTTGGTGGTTTCAAATAGCCACTTTTGCTGCATCCCGGTTCCCGGCTGTGAGCCGAAGACAAACCAGCCAACCTGTCTTGAGATAAAAGAAAAGCTTGAGTATCTGATGCCGTATACCCCCTGCTGGGGAAAACTTGAATTCGCAGCTTGGGTCCAGATGCGCCCCCCATCCGAAGTAAGCAGCATTTCTGTGCCATGTGTAGCTCCAGGTAACGATGGAGCTGCCGCGACGCCGTTCGCTCCGTCGAAGAAGTGGACCTGGGAAAGCTGAGCCGCTGAAACCAGACTCCAGTT
>JAJYDM010000132.1 GCA_021777475.1 Actinomycetes bacterium
AGCTGATACGTTTTTTCAGATCGGCGATGACCAGGTGGTGGTTGTCTCTCCAGAGGAAATTGAACTCTTCGATTTGGACGGTAATAGGGTCGGTCTCTCAGAGATCTCAGTGGAATGGGATATCGAGGCTGCGGCGATGGGGGGATATCGGGACTTCATGTCAAAAGAGATCTTCGAGCAGGCCTCTGCCGTCAGAGACACCCTTCTGGGACGGGTGAACAATAAGGGCGAGATTGTTTTGGATGAGATGAGGCTGGAACCTGAGGAACTCCGCAAGATCAACAAGATTTTCATAATTGGATGCGGTACCTCGTATCATGCCGGAATGGTTGCGAAATATGCCATTGAACACTGGACAAGAGTCCCGGTCGAGCTAGATATTTCATCGGAGTTCAGGTACAGGGATCCGGTTTTGGATCCGCAAACCCTGGTGATAGGTGTGAGCCAATCCGGAGAGACCCTGGACACCATGGCTGCCATGAACGAGGCTACAATGCTAGGAGCGAAGACTCTCGTAGTTTCGAATGTCATGGGCTCTTCAATGGCAAGGGCTGCAGATGCTGTTCTCTATACTCGGGCGGGTCCCGAGATAGGTGTGGCAGCCACGAAGACCCACACTGCACAGATCTCGGCTTTGCTTCTGATGGCACTGTACTTGGCGCAGGTGCGGCACAGCCTGTATCCGTCAGAGATTAGCGAGATTTATTCTGAAATGCTCAGGCTGCCTGAGAAGATCGACATGGTTCTTACCAGCGATGTCGCCATCGAAGAGGTTGCCCAGTCTATGGTGGGAGTCAAGAGGTTCTACTTCATTGGTCGCCACGTTGGCTATCCGGTCGCTCTAGAAGGCGCTTTGAAACTCAAGGAGATAAGTTATCTGCCTGGAGAAGGCTATCCAGCCGGGGAACTCAAACATGGCCCTATTGCGATGATAGATTCAGATGCCGTAGTGTTTGCGATCGCGACGCGAACTCGCCTTTGGGAGAAAATGATCTCGAACGTGGAAGAGGTCAGGGTAAGGGGAGCCAGGATCGTGCTGATCGCCAATGAAGGAGATATCGAGTCGGTTGCCCTAGGTGATGCTGTCTTCGAGGTACCAGAGACCCACCCCCTTCTGGCTCCAGTTCTCGACGTTATTCCACTTCAACTTTTTGCTTACCACCTTGCGGTATCACTTGGGAACGATGTGGATAGGCCAAGGAACTTAGCCAAGACGGTCACGGTCGAATAGGGTGTAAATTTCGTTTGCTGGAGTTTGCCCAGATTCTACAAAAACAAGCTTTTCAATGATCGTGCCGCTGACGAGCCTTCCGTCATGGCCAAAGTAGTCGTCTTGAATCGAGTTTCCTGGACGTGTTGCTGAAGTGATTCACGGAAATTGTACGCTTAGGTCCAGAGCGGGCGCTTCCATGACGCAGGGGTCCGATGGAAAAATAGGGACTCCAAATGCCTGGGCGTTAAGAGGTATAAGTCCCAGACCTTGTTTTTAGGACTTAGGCGTCACCACATCATCGTGGCTTCGACAGACTTTGGCCAGCTTGTTTGGATCTGGGACCTATTCTATTTTCGTCACGTAGAGCTGCGATTGCGTCAGAGCCAGAAGGCCTCGGTGGTCGTCTGGCCCGGGTCAGAGGTGGGATGTTGCGGTTGACTTTCAGTGAAACCGGATCCTGTGTGTTCATCACTGGGTTCAATTATCCAAGCTAATTAATTCGGCACCATCGTCCTGTTGGGAAAGAGCGCCTGAATCCGCCTCGGTGCCTTGTTACTGGAGTTTCGTGGCCACATCAGAATCGCGTATGTGAACTGTTGTTCGGTGAACGGGCATGGACCGAGGTATCCGCTGGTGGGAACGCTTCGCTTCTTTCGTGGCAGAGTGCCGACGTCACGGCGAGGTTTCGGGATTCTAACGGCCGATCAAGGAGATGTTCATCCAGATCTGGCTGATCCTTGAAGATTTGGGAATCTGAGATTCTTTTTCGCTGTAACCAGGTGACTTAACTGAATTTATCAGAATGGGGGACTGTCTGGCACTTCATCTGGATGGCCCTGCTAAGCCAGAATTTCTCCAGTCTTCCTATCTTGGGTCCAACGGAACGAAGTCGGTTCCAAGTGCCGCAATTTTGGTATTGATCTCACGTGTGCATATTCGAAATGAAAAGCTATCTTTGGCTTGAGGTCAGTATGGTACTGATTTGATATTGGGTTGATTAGATGTCGTTGGGTGTCATAGCGAAAGGGGACGGTTGGGCTCGTCGTGTCGCCTATAGACTGACACCCATTGATCGGCGCTCGTAGCTCAATGGATAGAGCATCTGACTTCGGATCAGAGGGTTGGGGGTTCGAGTCCCTCCGAGCGCGCCAGCTCAGAGCACATGGTGACATGGAGCTAAATATTCGTGACATGGCCGGTGACATGGAATGTCACTTCAAGATTCTGTCGTATGTCCATGCGAGGAAGCATCACCTCACACCGCAAGCAGACCGATGCATGGCGTTTGCGTGTCTATTTGGGTAAGGATCCAGCCACTGGGAAAGAGAGATACCGCTCCAAAGTCTTTCATGGCGGCAAGAAAGATGCGGATGATCTTCTGAACGAGATGATCTCGGAGGTCAAAACCAAAGAAAACCTTTCAAGCAAAATGACTTTGGAGCAGCTGTTGACCGAGTGGCTCAGATTTTGTCGGAACAAAGGTTTGGCGGTCAAGACGATCAGCGACTATGAGTGGAGGTCCCGGCGGCATATCATTCCGGAACTTGGTTCGACCCCGATCAACGACCTCTCCGCGAAGCACCTTGACGACTACTACGGTGCGCTTCGCGCCAAGGACTACTCTTCCTCGACGATCAGACACACGCATGCGATAATGCGCCAAGCACTCGGACAAGCGGTTAAATGGGGGTGGCTCAACCGCAACGTCGCGCTACTTGCCACAGTTAGCGCTCCCATGCCTATTCTGGGTATCGCGCCTAGATTGGAACAGCTCAAAGCCATAATCGCAGAGATGTCTTCATCGAATCCTCAGTTCGCAGCCATGATTGCACTCGCTGCCCTGACCGGTGCCCGACGGGGCGAACTACTGGCGCTTCACTGGTCAGACGTGGATATAGAGAACTCAGTGCTTTGGATCCGCGGCTCGCTTGTTTACACCAAGGACTCGGGAGTAGTGCTTGGACCGACCAAGACCAAGCGTGCCCGCAAAGTTCCTCTCGATCAAGTTGCCAGAGTTGTTATCCAAAGACAGATGCAAGAGCTCGAGGCTGCCTGCGCAAAATTGGAGATCGCCCATGTCGATAACCCATGGCTTTTTTTTGGCGAAATAGACGGTTCGAAGTCGCTATTTCCCGACAGCGTCAGTTCAGCCTTTAGAAGAGTTACCAAGAGACTTGGGATCGAGGATCTACATTTCCACAGCCTCAGGCATTTTACCGCTACTCAACTTATCGCCGCAGGAGTCGACATTCGAACCGTCTCAGGTAGGCTTGGCCATTCCGACCCCTCCGTCACCCTGCGCGTCTACTCCCACGTCCTTGAGGACAATGACCGTGCCGCAAGCGACATCATGGGACGCCTTCTGAGCCCTTAACCGAACCTTACAAGGCGGCCTTACGTTCACTACCTGTGATTGTAAGGTCTCGTCATCTTGGGGAAGTCCTTGCTGGGGTTCCGCCATGGTGATGAGACATTTGCTCCGGTGCAGGAAATGACCGGGATGGGTGCGCATCACCTACAGGTCATCTCGCTGCATGTTTCTGAACTTGTGGTCTGTGGCATTTTTTATGCAGGCCAGGGCGCCCCCCCGTGAGTTAGGGCCTGAAGGGT
>JAJYDM010000044.1 GCA_021777475.1 Actinomycetes bacterium
GGAAGACAGTTACTTGTTCATGGGGAGAAATGCCTGCAAAAGTTGGGTTGAATCCAGTTTTGGCTTCAGGACCTGTTGTGTAGCCCGCAATGTTGGAGCGGCTGCGTCGGCTGGCAGAAATAGCCATAGACTTGCGGCTCACACGAGGCAATGGTCGTCTCGATAGGGTTTTCTCGGTATGCGCTGGGTATGAGGGCAGTGGTCTGGGGCATCGGTTTAGCGGAATGTGGGCACGCTAATCTTTTCTTCTTGCCAGACAGGAGTGGTCGAAGTGAAAATTTGGAATCTCCAGACTAAAGCGGCCGGTAATCCCTGAATTAGATGTGCTCCATAGGTTGCCCTGAAGGATTTGTCGCCTAGCTTAAAGTTTCATGGACTTTAGCAATCAAGGTTCAAACCATAGGTATTCGTTCGCTTCGGCATATGAAAAGTTCATGCCTTTCGTGGAGAGAGCCGGACTTTCACAAAAGCGCCGACAACTGCTCAGCCAAGTCTCCGGAAAGGCGTTGGAGATTGGTGCCGGAACCGGTCTGAATTTGCCCTACTACACACATGACGTTGAACTTGTAGCAGTTGAGCCTGACGCTGAGATGGCTGTCATTCTCCAAACGAAGTCAGCCGGGCGCAGGGTTGAAATTATCCAATGCCGCTTGTCCGATGTTCTGTCCTCGGGAATCAAACCGCACTCATTCGACTATGTGGTGGCAAGCCTGGTTTTGTGCTCCGTTCCAGATGCAGATGAGGCGCTGGCCACGATATCGCAGCTGCTCCGGCCGGGAGGCAAATTTCTGTTTATCGAGCACGTTGTAACTCCTGGGATCTACGAGATATTGCAGAAACTTGCCACTCCGCTCTGGAAGAAAGTTGCGGGAGGATGCCATTTGGATAGGGATCTCCTAGGGGCCCTGGACCACTCCGAGATGGTGGTAACCGACTTGATCCGGTTCAATTTTCCTCTGGGAAAGCCTTTAATTCCCCACGGGGTAATGGGAGTTGCAAGGCTGAAGAGTGATTTTTTTGATTAGATGTGACTAGGTAATTGCGAATGAAGGTGAGCGATGTGGCGGTAGGAACTCTGGGATTAGTTGGAGGCGCTGAATGGAATGGAGGCTGCAGCTTTGACGCCTACCTTTTAGAAAGATCGGGCTCCAATCGAGTGACCCTTCTGCCAACGGCCGCAGCCTATGAAAGGCCTGACCTGGCTGTTGCCCATGCGACGAAGTGGTTCGCCGGATTGGGTGCCAAGGTGGATACGGCGATGGTGATTACCCGGGCGGATGCGGAAGACCCTAATTTCGCGCAAATGCTTGCAGACTCGTCTTTCATCTATCTTGGGGGAGGGTCCCCTCTGCACCTGTTTTCCGTGCTCAAGCACTCTCAATGCTATGGTGCGATAGTAAATGCATTTACCAACGGTGCTGTGGTGGCTGGATCGTCGGCAGGTGCGATGGTGCTTGGCGATCCCATGGTCGACCCCAGGGGAGGCGGACTCACTCTCGGGTTAGGTCTAGTCAAAGGCTTGGCGGTTATGCCCCATTTCTCGTCGACATCGGCAGAACTAAAGCACAGAACCCAGACGCTCGCCGAACCTGAGGTGGTGGTCGCGGGAATCGATGAACAGACCGCTCTGATCAGGGATTCGGATGGCACATGGTTCTCCATGGGCGCAGGATCGGTCAGTCTGGTTTCAAACGGTGCCGAGCTTGCGATTTCCCAACTCTCAGATATCGTGCGGCTAGCAGTGTAAATTTGCCAGCCGGGACGTCCGGTTAGTTAGTCCGAAGACTCGGTTATCGCTACCGACTCAATTGTGACAGCCTCGGCAGGCGACCCGGATCGCGAACCCACCGACTCGATCGCCGCCACAACGTCGAGACCCTTTACGACCTTGCCGAATATCGTGTAGGCGGGCGGCAACGTGGTGCCGTCTTTGCCGGAGACGATGAAGAACTGGCTTCCGTTGGTGTTCGGTCCAGCATTGGCCATTGCCAGCGTGCCGATTTCGTAGCGTCCAGCCGGCGGGAGCTCGTCTTCGAAGCGGTAGCCCGGTCCGCCCCTTCCAGAACCTTCGGGGTCACCGCCCTGTACGACAAATCCAGGAATGATGCGGTGAAACACGATTCCCTCGAAATAGTGGTGGAGGGCCAGGAACACGAAGTTGTTTACCGTTTTTGGCGCCAGGGTCGTGTCCAGCGCGATTATCATCTCGCCCTTGGAAGTCACCATCTTGGCGCTATAGCGCTTTGAAGGATCGATTCCCATTTCCGGCGGAGCGGAGAAGTGCTGAGCCTTCGGAGAGGAGCCGTCAAATTCCGGGAATGCTGTCGTCATCTGTCTATGCCCTTCCGGTCGATCTCGACCTTTTTGATTTTGCGATGTCCCACTAGGGACCCTGGATTGTTACTGAAATCATCTTGTGAACCACCGTCGGAGTGCCACTCGATGTGCCGTCAGCTGCGATCTTCTGCACCACGCTCATTCCCGATGTCACCTGGCCGAAGAGTGAATATTGTGGCGGAAGTTGCTCTCCCTGGGTGCCAACCACGATGAAGAACTGGCTACCGTTGGTGTTTGGCCCTGAGTTTGCCATGGCCACCGAGCCCAGCTTGTACGATCCCGCCTTAGGAAGTTCATCTGCGAAGGTGTACCCGGGGCCACCGGTACCAGTTCCAGTTGGATCTCCACCCTGCACCACGAAGCCTGGGATCACCCTGTGGAAGATTATTCCGTCGTAGTAGTGGTATCTGGCAAGGAAGACGAAGTTATTGACCGTCTTGGGGGCCGCTTTAGCGTCCAAGGCAATGTCAAAAGTGCCAACGTCTGTCTTGACGATTGCGGTGTAGCTGGCGGAGGTGTTGATACACATCGGTGGCGCCTTGGTGAAGGCGATCTCCCGCGTGGCCGATCCCGCCGCAGGTGGACAAACTGGGGCTATGGCTTTGGCCGCTGCCGTGGTCGTCGTTGAGCTAGTGGGGGTTGTCTTCGGCGCCGAACTTGTGGAGGAGCTGCCCTTTGAAATGAAGTACACCGCAATAACGGCGATGACCACTCCAACGGCAATATAGACCGCGCGTTTGCGAGTCCTTCCTCTTCGAATTTTTACCGCTTCGGCTTGAGCCTTTTTGGCCCTGTTTTCACGAATTCTTTGTCTTTTTTCACTTGGCACGGAACAAGAACTTAGCAGCAATTTGCAAGGATGCGTTTTATATAAGTGTTTATGGTTGTCAGTACTTTCTCAGATAGGAACTTTGTCCCATGTGAATAGATGGGGTGGGCACTTCTATTAGCTTTGAGACGTGGCATTGATAGTTCAGAAATTTGGCGGAACATCGGTTGGGGATGTTGACCGCATTCGGGCGGTGGCCGACCATGTGGCGCGCACCAAGAAGCATGGAAACGATGTGGTAGTCGTCGTTTCCGCAATGGGAAAGACAACAGACGATCTGGTACGCCTGGCTAACGAGGTGTCGCACTCCCTTCCTGGCAGGGAGTTGGACATGCTGCTCACTTCCGGCGAACGAATCTCCATGTCCCTGCTGAGTATGGCGTTGGCGGACCTGGAAATCCACGCCACCTCCTTTACCGGTTCGCAGGCCGGAATAATTACTGATACCGATCACACCAGAGCGAAAATCCTGGAAATCCGTCCGGATAGGTTGCTTGAGACGATCAGGAGTGGTTCGGTTCCGGTTGTGGCCGGGTTTCAGGGGGTATCGGTCACTAAGGATATCACCACTCTGGGTAGAGGTGGTTCGGATACTACGGCTGTGGCGCTGGCCGCGGCGCTCAATGCCGATATGTGCGAGATCTACACAGATGTTTCGGGAGTATTCAGCGCGGATCCCAGGGTTGTTCCGACTGCACATAAGATCAACGAGATTTCATACGATGAAATGCTGGAACTCGCTGCTTCGGGCGGAAGGGTCTTGGCATTGAGAAGCGTCGAGTTTGCGAAGAATCATCACGTGACCCTACATGTTAGATCAAGTTTTACCTGGGAGCCCGGCACATGGGTTCATGAGGAGAATGAGGAAATGGAACAGGCAGTAGTTTCAGCTATCAGTCACGACATCTCTGAGGTCAAAGTGACGATTACAGGCGTTCCGGACAGGCCCGGAATCGCCGCCCGGATATTCCGAGAGATTGCGGACATTGGGGTCAACGTGGACATGATCGTTCAGAACACCTCCAGTGAGGGGTTGACAGACATCTCTTTCACGGTTCCAAAGGTCGATATGGACGCCACTATGAAGGTGGCGACAGCAGTGGCAAAAGAGATCGGGGCCAGGGATGTATACTCTGATCCAGATATCGCCAGGGTTTCCCTTATAGGCGCCGGCATGAAGACCAACCCAGGCGTGACGGCCAAGATGTTCGAGACGCTGGCCAATGAGGGAATCAACATAGAAATGATTTCAACGTCGGCGATCAGGATCTCTTGCGTAGTTCGTGAAGATGCGATCGAACGTGCGGTTCAGTCATTGCACCAGGCATTCGAGCTCTAAGACCGCGGTATAAATTGCTGATTTAACAAGTCATGTATGGTTGGACCTTTATAGCAACTTGAACCTTTAGAATCTTCAACTGTGAACATTGCGATCTTTGGAGCGACCGGACAAGTTGGCACCGTAATGAGGGCCATCCTTGAGGAGCGAAATTTTCCCGTAGACAGCATACGTTATTTCGCCTCGCCGAAGTCGGCTGGGAAAGTCCTTCCGTGGAAGGGCTATGAGATTTCCGTCGAGGACGCCGCCTCGGGTAACTACAGCGGCATTGACATTGCACTGTTTTCAGCTGGTGCTACCGCTTCCAAAGAATTAGCTCCCAAAGTCGCGGCGCAAGGGGCAATTGTGATCGACAACTCCTCCGCATGGCGGATGGATCCTGAAGTACCCCTTGTGGTGCCAGAGGTGAATGGTCACGCACTTGCACATATGCGCAAAGGCATCATCGCTAATCCAAACTGCACCACGATCGTCACAATGTCCGCTCTCAAGGCCCTTGACTCCGTCGGGTCTCTCAAGAAGCTTGTGGTGAGCACTTATCAGGCGGTGTCTGGCGCGGGTCTGGCCGGAGTGAATGAGCTGGCGAATCAGTTGAGTGATAAGGAAGGTCAGCTGATTTGGCTGGCTTATGATGGCCGCAGTGTTGATTTTGGCAAGCCATCGGCTTTTGTCGGTCCGATCGCGGCCAACGTTCTCCCTATCGCGGGAACGCTTGTGGATGAAGAGACCAACGAGGAGCACAAGTTTCGGGATGAATCGCGGAAGATACTTGAGCTTCCAAATCTGGAAGTTAGCGTCACCTGTGTGAGGGTTCCTGTATTCACCGGGCACTCTGTCTCTATCTACGCCGAACTCGAAAATGACGTTTCGACGGCAGAGGCAACGGCGGCAATTTCTAAGGCTCCCGGGGTGAAGGTGGTCGATGTTCCGACCCCGCTCGATTCAGCGGGAAGGGACTACTGTCTTGTTGGGCGAATTCGCAAGGATCCCGGTTCCCGGTCGGCGATCAGCCTGTTTGTTACGGGCGATAACCTGCGTAAAGGCGCAGCCTTGAACGCGATCCAGATCGCCGAGTCATTCGTCAGCAGCTAAACAAAAAAGCTGTCGTTCCTCCGCATTTTGCTCGACTATTTGGCGGGGTAACCCCCTCCGCTGGACACCCACGGAATTACAGGCGTCGAAGCTCAGGCAACCTGGATAGACCGTTTTGCCAGGCCCCAGTAAAAGCCGTCAATGACTGTTTCGGGACTTTGTCCTGGATCTTGGGCGGCTCCAAGTGTTACGAACAGCGGCGCGAAGTGTTCCGAGGTGGGGTGGGCATATGGCATCCCTGGAGCACTTTTGAACTTCATCAGCTCATCGAGATCCCCGGCGCTCAGGGCAGCTTTTGCCCACGCGTCGAAATCGGATGACCATCCTGGCGCCGCCGCATTGGGGCTGAAATCGCGCAGGAAGGGTAATCCGTGGGTCATGAATCCAGACCCAATGATCAGCACGCCTTCATCGCGAAGCGGACGTAGGCGGGTTCCTAATTTGAGCAGCTCCTCGGGGTCAAGGGTGGGGAGAGACAGTTGCAGAACGGGAATCGAAGCGTCCGGATACAGCACCTTGAGAGGCACCCATGATCCATGATCAAGGCCTCGGCTCGGATGCTGATGAAGCGAGTAATTGTCGGGGATTACAGAGGAAACCTTCTTGGCGAGTGCGCTGGCATCGGGTGTCTTGTAAGTCATTTTATAGAATTTGTCTTCAAAGCCCCAGAAGTCGTAGATTAGCGGAGTAGCCTCGCCAGTTGCGCTTAGCGCCAGCGGAGCGGCTTCCCAATGCGCGGAGACCATGAGGATCTCCTTTGGCACTGGGATTGATGCCGACCATTCGGCTAGCTGATTGGTCCACAACGCGTCGTCAAGCAGTGGTGGCGCACCGTGTCCGATATACATCGCTGGCATGCGTGCTTCAGTCGCCTTCTCATTAGCGGTTGTATCGTTCATCTTGGCTCCGAATCTTTCACCATTCCTGCAACCAATATGTAAACATATTCTGGCCTAAAATTATTTCGTGTCCGCGGTCCCAGTCCTTTTGCCGAGAGACATTTCCTGTAATCGTCTCCCACATTTATGAAGCCTCGACCCGGCAACTGCTCACCGAAAGTCGCATGGTCAAATGCAAATGAGGGTAAATCGGATGAATGATATCCTTTGTCTCCATTGGAAAGGTTGTCTGAGTACTTGGCGTTCACGCCATAACGCCGCCCGCCGCTCGGAAAGCTAGGGCCAAGTCGAACCAGCGGAACGAACTCCATGTAGTGTGCGCCGCTACGACCTAGCCAAGGTCTGGCACCGATAACCTGCCCAGAACAGACTAAGTCATCGGAGGTCGGCCTGGGTCACGCACTGCTGTCGACCAACGGCTCTGCAATGATTATCAAGTAACACTGGAGGCACTCTTGGAGAGTTCTTCTTTGGCCAATGGCTGAGGCTTCGAGATCAACACTGAATGGTGGTTCGGGATCCAACTATCAAAAGCTAGGACTATGGGCACCTCCCTTGCGGGTATGATCAGGCGAGATTAGCGGACTTGCGCTAGGCCACAAGTACCGCCTTCTGGGGATCGGCACAGAAAAGACCAGGAGTGCGCAGAAATGCCTAGGTTCCCTGGAGCGGATGCTGTTAGCTTTGTAGTTCAAGTAGGTTAAGCCTACTCAATCATCTAGAAGAAGGATGAAAGGATCCTGTTTGAGACTCTCGATTAGCTCCACTTCAACTCGCACTTTCCTTGCGATTCCTGCCGTCGTGATGGCGGAGCAACTGATTTCACGCCGGAAGCTGCACCTTCGCTATATTCCTTTGCTCGCCTGGGGTTACCTGCAATATCGCCTCGCAGGCAACTATCGCACGAAGGTGGCTGGAGGGCCGTCAGGCATGTCTCAAGGCTTTCCTGATGAAATCGTCAAGACAGGGATCTACAGGTGGACCCGGAATCCCATGTACCTGGGGCACATGATCTTCCTCGGAGGACTTACTCTTCTAACCCGCTCGCCAGTCGCCTTGGCTGCTTTCTCGTCGGTGATTCCGTGGTTCAACGAGAGGGTGAAAAAGGACGAGGAGCGTTTGCTGAAGAAGTTTGGGCCTTCCTATGAGGAGTACAAAGTCAGCGTTCCCCGCTGGATTGGGATCCCTCCTGAACTGAAAGAGGTCCTCGAGGGGTGCACGGGAGCAAGCTGTGCGCTGTCTGGCCCCTAAATTAGAGACACCCCGATCCCGGTTCGCTCGGGTTCGGAGCATCTCAAACCTTTTGACCCTTCAAAGAGTGCCGGTCGCAAGTTGGAGCAGCAAGCTGCTGCTCGCCACGAGAATCCAGAGAATGGCACCCAATGCCAGTGGTTTCATACCCGCTTGGCGAATCTTGTCCACACGCGTTGAGAGGCCAATTGCTCCAAGGGCAATGGTGATCATGAACTGGGCCAGATTTGAAAGCTGTCCGTGCCAGGCTGACGGGATGAGGCCGAACGTGTTAATAAAGACCGCCACCAAAAACCAGCCGATGAAGACCGGAAGAACTCGGTGAATGTGCTTGAAGTGGTGGAACCTGGAGATTGTGACATTCGGGTCAACGGCTTTCTTTGACCGCCAAAACGCGAGCGCAATCGTGATTGGGATGATCATCAAGGTCCTTGTCAGCTTTACAATAACCGCGTAGGGGGTTGCATGCGGAGAGAATATCGTGGCTGCTGCGACAACTGAGGACATGTCATTCACGGCGGTTCCAGCCCACAGCCCAAACGCGTGGGGGGTGAGCGAAATCAGATGGCCAAAGGTCGGAAAGGTGAGCACCGCCAAGACGTTGAAGGTGAAAATGGTGGCGATAGCATAGGAGACGTCTGTCTCGGAAGCTTCGATCACAGCGTCAGTAGCAGCAATCGCGGAGGCCCCACAGATTCCGGTCCCAACGCCGATCAGTGTGCGAAGGTCTTTCGTGATCCCGAGCGCCCGTCCGACAATCCAGGCTCCCAGCAGTGCCACACTGAGAGTTCCAAGTAGGACCGGGAGCGAGGAGGTTCCGGTTGTCACCACCTGGCGGAATGAGAGACCGGTTCCAAGAATTACGATCGAACCTTGCAGGACGGCCTTGCTGGAAAAGGAGAGCCCTTGACGCAAGTTGGGCGAGTTATTCCTCATGCTGGCAATGACTATGCCGATTACAATTGCAAAGACGGGGGCTCCAACAATTGGGGCCAGTTTGCCAAGAACTGTAGCAATGCCGGCCAGGGTCGTCGCCACCGCTAGGCCCGGCGCGATCTGTCCGAAGGTCGCCCGATCGGGCTTTCTCCTCTGATTTGGCAGGGTGGCAATCCGTGATTCTTCCGGTGCAGTCGATTGATTTGTCATGGGTACAGTTTTGCGGACGATCGTTCAGTCCAATAGTTGCGAATTTCTGAGCTAGTTATAAGCTTTCGTTATGCCTTTGCCGCTTCCAGTGCCAGACCTAGTCTCGCTCGATATACTTCGCAGCGTGGGAGAGCTGGGCTCTATTCGCCAGGCTGCTTTTGCCCATAGCGTGAGCCAGCCTGCAGCGAGCATGAGGCTGAAATCGCTGGAGAAGGCTCTTGGGCTCACCCTCTTGGATCGCGGAAACGGGCATGCCAGGTTGACGCCTGCCGGAGTGGCGGTGGTGGAGTGGAGCACCCGAATTCTCGAAGGCATTTCGGAATTGCTCGTTGGCGCTCAGGCTCTTCGGCAAGAAGGCATGGGCAACTTGCGCTTGGCGGCAAGCATGACCGTCGCCGAATATCTTGTGCCAATCTGGCTGAGCAAGCTGCGCTCCGCTGGTTCTGAGGCCTCCGTTTCTCTCCAAATGGGGAACACCGAGCAAGTGACCGAGGTGATCCGGTCGCAGAGAGCGGATCTTGGATTCGTGGAAGGTTGGAGCGTGCCGAATGATTTGCACAACCGGGTCATAGCAAGCGATGATCTGGTGGTCGTTGTGGCTCCGGGCCATCCATGGGCACACAGGAAAAGGATCGTGACTGCAGCAGAGCTTGCTCGCACCCCGCTTGTTCTAAGGGAGATCGGCTCGGGTACCCGGGAGGTGTTTGATAAAGCTCTAGTGGCTCATGGACTTGTAGCGCTTCCCATGGTGGAACTTGGCTCAAACACTGCAATCAAGGCCATGATAAGCACAGGTGTCGGCCCGGGCGTTCTTTCGCGTGTCGTCAGCCGCGCGGAGGTTGAAAGCGGCCGGTTGGTGGTGGTCAACCTGAGGGGAATAGCACTTGACCGCAGCATCAGGGCGATATGGACCAAGAGCAAGGCCTTGCCTGGTGCGGCAAGAAGCCTACTCAAGTTGATTTCTGTCAGCTCCTAGATCGTGCTTGGGCTGAATATTTTCTACAAATGCCGAAGGCCGAAACGAGCCGCAATCTCGAGGTGTCCCAGGCCTACCGAGAGAGTCCCCAGATCGCTAGTGGCTGGAGGAATAGGTGGCCTTTGAAAAGTGTTGACATCTTAGTAAGTTCTCTAAACCTCGCAGGGAGCCCAAGGAGTCAACTATGCCGGCCATATCTGTAGACAACATTTTAGCGCTGCCTAGAACATCTCAGATCGACAAAGGCGTGCTCAGAGAGAGGCAGATAAAGTCTCTGACAAACGCTCCAAGCGGCTATGAAGGTGAGGGCTTTCCGGTTCGCCGGGCTTTCGCCGGAGTGACGATGGCAGAACTTGACCCCTTTGTCCATATGGACCAGATGGGCGAAGTGGAGTACGCTCCAGGCGAGGCCAAAGGAACGCCGTGGCACCCGCACCGAGGTTTTGAGACGGTGACATACATCATCGATGGAACTTTTATTCACCAGGACTCCAACGGAGGCGGTGGCACCATTACCAATGGAGATACCCAATGGATGACCGCGGGTGCAGGAATCCTTCACATCGAGGCTCCTCCGGAGCACCTTGTATTGGCTGGCGGCTTATTTCACGGCATCCAACTTTGGGTCAATTTGCCTGCTGCCAACAAGTTTAATCCGCCAGCTTATCAAGACATTCGTGCCCAAGAGGCTGCGCTTTTATCATCGTATGATGGCGGTGCCCTTCTGCGCGTCATCGCTGGCGAACTTGCGGGCCACAAGGGTCCAGGCTCCACATTCACTCCAATAACATTTGTCCATGCCTCGATAAGTCCGGGCGCGACGCTTGAGCTGCCGTGGAGGAATGACTTTAATTCTCTTCTGTACGTGCTGGCCGGCAGGGGAGGCGTAGGTTCGCAACGCCGACCCACGCAGACTGGTCAACTAACCGTTTTTGGAAATGGGGACTGGGTCTCCATTTCCGCTGACGCGAAACAGGACTCGAACACTGTCAATCTTGAGGTTCTGCTCCTTGGCGGCCGGCCGATTCGTGAAAAGGTTGTCCATTACGGTCCGTTTGTCATGAACTCCGAAGAAGAGATTGTCAAGGCAATGGAGGATTACCAGGCAGGAAGGTTGGGAAGGGTCCCGGCCGTTCAGTTGCCCCACCGGCAGGTGGGTGATATCGAGCTTGGGAAACACCCGTAATTTTGATGCGGTCGACCGGTTGAACAGAGGGCTCCGCCGCATGAAGCTACGAGTCCGACGTTGGCAGCTCAAATTCATTTTGGTACCGGTTTCGCTAATTGGGCTCACATATACTGTTATTGCGACGTGGTCGCAATTAGGAAGCCATAACCTTCGATAGGCTATCGGGATCAGATTAATGTGAAGACGACAACGGCGGTTAACAACCTGGAACATGTGCCAAATGCGCTGAAGCAGAATCTTAAGATGATGGATCTGGTGGCACTTTCGGTATCCAGCGTAGGTCCACTGTTTTCGATTGCAGCAACTGGCGGTGTAATGGCCGCAAATGCTGGACTGTGGACAATTCCGGCTATCGGTTTGATCGCCATTCCGTTTATCCTCGCCTCATTCATTTTCAGGTTGCTAAATAGGCACTTTCCTCACGCAGGAGCCTCCTATCATTGGTCGGCAAGAGTGCTAGGCATTAAGGCCTCACGTTTCCAGGCTTGGATACTGATCCTGGCCTACTTTACTTCGATTCCACCGATCATCATTCCAGCGGCAAACTACACGCTTAATCTGGTTTTCCCTGGGTACCACCCTTCCACCATTGCCGAGATAATTGCAGCCATGTTTTGGTCCGGATTTGCTCTCCTCCCATTGCTCAGAGGCTCCCGTCCCACCGCCAAGCTGACCCAGGTGTTTTTGGTAGTGGAGCTGGCATCTGTTGTCGCAATTGCAGTGGTGGCGATAATGCGGTGGCATGCAATTTCTGTTCCAATGCACTTTGGAAAGCCACCGATAGGCGGGATGATCATAACGGCAGTTGTGGCGGCTACGATCCTCGACGGATGGGAGATCGATAGCTATGCCTCTGAAGAGTCTGTCAATCCCAAAGCGGATCCAGGCTTGGGCGGTATCGTCGGAGCGATATTGGCATTGGGGTTTTATGCACTCATATATCCCTTGATGTTCGGTGAAACGCCGCTCAGTTTACTTTCAGGGGCAGCCAATCCAATGTCGGTGTGGGCACAAAGGTTACTGCCTCAGGCGCCTTCGGTTATGCTCGTCCCGGTGCTGGCCTCAACCGCCGGCGGATTGTGGCTGACATCGTTCATACTTATTCGAGCCCTTCATGCCATGGGAAGGGAAGGACTTGTATTTCCATCTTTTGGGAAGATCAATCGGCGTGGAGTACCCGGTGTGGCGACGGTTGTCACGGTTACCGCCGCCTTTGCGGTGACACTTGGTCAGGCCCTTTTTTCGTCGCTGAGTTCGTACTTTGGGCTGGTGTTGTCAACCGCTGGCTTTTTCTTGGTCGCCGAGTTCTTTTTGGATTCGGTCACCGCGATGGTATTTTTATTTCGGATGCACGTTGCAAAGGGCGTGGATTCTCCGCACGGACACCGGGTCCTGCTTGTAGGTTCGGTGTTTTCAGCTCTGACATTCCTTGGATTCATGGTCGGATTCTTCATCTTTGGTCCAACCGCTATTGGTCCTTCAGTTGACTATGTGATTGGCGCTTTGATTCTCATGGGCTTCGGCTTTCTCTTTTTTGCCAGACGTCATAACTCGATCTACATGTTCCATGGCAACTCCGCTTCAACTTCCGAAGTTGACGCTGACATGGTTACCTTGGGGGACGGGACCAAGGGCTGAACGACATATTCAGGTCTCTGCGGCCGAGTTGCGCATTTCCAGCAAGGCGGGACCACGAGAGCACTTTAGAGCGCTTTATCCGCCATCGTGTGGTCCTTCAAACGGAGCCTTGATGCCAGACTTTTGGAGATCAGTGTTTGGAAAAGAACTGCGATTAGCGATCCACCAGCCACGATTGCAATGATAGTCATATTCGGAGGCGCTAGGGCAAAGAAGGAGCGGCCGAACGGCAGCAAGAGAACCGCAAGGTAGATGGCGAATAGGATCACGCACATAACCAGAACTGCCGCTCCCCGAAGAAGACTTGACGTCTCGATGAAGACGATGAGGTAGAGCATCACTAAGAGCATTACCGTGGTAGCCACCGTTCTTGCCTGTCCAAGTGACAGGTCATAGAGCTTCAATGCCACCAGATAGCTGGCTGTGACTCCGAGCCCAATGCTAAATCCCGCCGGAATGGAGAAGCGTGCGACCTCTTTGAGAAATCCCGTGAATGTCACCCGTCCTCTGCTCGGTGCCAGGGCAACGAAGAATGCAGGTACCCCCACCCCAAGAGAGGCGACCAGAGTCATGTGGCGTGGAAGCAGCGGATAGGCCGTTGGCGAGATGACGAATGCGAGGATCATGAACGCCGTAACAACTGATTTGGTCACGAAAAGCTTCGTAACACGCTGCAAGTTTCTCAGGATGGTTCGTCCCTCGCTGACGAGTTGCGGAACCACAGCGAAATCTCCGCCAACAAGGACCAGATCGGCGACACTTCGCGCCATCTGCACCCCGCTGCCCTGTGCGATCGCTAGTCGGGCCGCCTTCAGCCCTGGAACGTCGTTCACTCCGTCACCTATCATGGCCACGTAGTGGCCATCGGCGAGCAGTGCCTCTATTGCACGCTTCTTTCCTTCTGGAGAGATTCTTCCAATCACGCTGTGATCTCTCAGCAGAACTGTGAGATCCTCGTCGCGATCTGGAAGTGAACGGCCATCGATTGCACCATTTTGAACCGCGATGCCGGCATCGCCTGCGATAGCAAGGACTGTTTCCGGCCTGTCGCCTGACAGCACTTTGAGTTCCACTCCCTGGGATTGAAAAAACTCCACCGTGGCTCTGGCATTGGGGCGCAAACGTTCCGCAAGTAGCACCAGCCCCAGTGGCCGCAAACCTGGTGGGGGGCCATCAGCTGGATCACGGTTGCCGAACGGCTGAGGTGTGACACCAAATGCCACCACTCGTCTGCCCGACCGCGCCTCCTCTTCGGCGCGGGTTTCCAGAGCTCCAAGTGAAAATAGTTCAGGAGCGCCGAGTACAAAGCTGTGGCCGTCAAGACGAATGCCGCTCCACCGCCACCGCGACGAGAACGGCACCTCCTCCTCCACCGAGGCTGGTTCCGAGGTGAAGCGTTCGGAAATCGCTTGCAGGGTTAAGTTTCTGGAACTGGCATTTCCCGCGAATTGGGCCAGGGCTATATCAAGCCTGTCGGTGCTGCCATCCGCTGAGACGGCTTCGATAACATGGAGTTGTGCTTCAGTTAGGGTGCCGGTCTTATCAAGGCATATCGTGTCTACCGAGGCGAGAGACTCAATTGCATTGATTTGCTGAGCCAGAGCGCCGCGGCGGGCCATGCGTACTGCCGACACGGCGAACGTGACATTGACCAGTAGGATGAGTCCTTCCGGTACCAGAGGTACGATACCGGCAACTGAGGTGGAGACCGAATTGCTGAGAGTTTCCCGATGCGACCATAGGGCAACTCCAAGAATGATGCTGAGTGGTGCCATCGACCCCACCAGCACGTAGAGCAAGCGATTCATAGTGTGTTCGAGTGGAGAGCGCGGATGCCGGAATTTGCGGGCTTCGCCCGTGACCTGGGCGGCGTAGCTTTCCGGCCCGACAGCGGTTACGGTGTAACGGCCGCTGCCCTCTACCACAAATGAACCGGAGTGGAGTTCGTCGCCAGCGTAATGATGGACAGTTCGTGATTCGCCGGTGAGAATCGACTCGTCCAACTGGAGCCCCTCGCCAGATTCGAGTCGTCCATCTGCCACCAGCTGATCGCCCGGCTGCAATATCACCAGGTCACCTTGGACCATGTCGTCACTGCCAAGCTTTACTGGCTGTCCGTTTCGAAGCAAAGTGGCCGTTGGGACAACAAGCGCGGATAGCCGGTCCAGAGCGAGTTTTGCTCGCACTTCCTGGACAACTCCAATCCCGGTGTTGGCTACAAGGATTCCAATAAAGAGCGCGTCCTGCCATGAGCCAAATGCAAGTGTGACGACTCCAAAGAAGGTCAGGATGAGATTGAACACGGTGAAAATATTTGCGCGCAGGATGCTGTAGTAGGAACGCGAGGTGCCAGCTGATCCTATTGGACCACGGGCGGCCAATCGCCGCAATGCTTCGTCGGTTGATAAGCCAGGATTAGTCACCGGTTCCACCCCGCCAAGGCTTGCCAGTTGGCGTTCCGCATCTTGGTATAATCGCCACCGGTGAGAGAGGCCGGGCGCCGTGAGTTTCCTGGCCGGGAGTTGTTGGCTTCATCGGAGCCGTCGAAGCTTATAGGCTTCGAACCAGCCAACGCTGATCAGACCGGCACACAGAGTGATTGCCCACTCAGACGGTGTCATCGGGCCAAATCCGAACGCATCACGAAGAATTGGCACATTTACGAGCGCCACCAGCATCACTACGGCGCCAGCAAAGATCCACTTAAGGTTTCGGTTCCGGCGCTGGCGGAAAAGTCTCCAGATCGGCGCCCGCCATGATCGGTTTACAACGATTAGGGAGAGGTTGCCGATAACGAGGGTGGTGAAAGTCATCGAGCGGACAATGTCATCAGGCCGCCCACCCAGGACCGTCCACAGGTATACCGAGAGAACGGCTGCCAGCACCACTAGTCCCTGTATGCCCGAGATTGCCAGTACTTTTTTGGAAAACAGAGGCTCGCTTGTCTTTCTGGGTTTTTGGTCCATGATTCTGGGGTCGATTTGTTCGGATTCGAATACGAATGAGAGGGCAGGGTCAATGATCAGCTGCAGGAATGCGATTTGAACCGGCAACAGGACAAGCGGCCAGTCGGCGACAAAGACCGGGATCAATGACATCGCGAAGATGGAAACGTGAACAGCAAGGATGTAAGACATTGCCTTGCGGAGATTCTCGTATATGCCCCTTCCTTGCCGGATTCCGCCGACGATAGATGAGAAATCATCGTCGGTGATCACCAGCGCGGCTGCCTCACGCGCTACGTCGGTGCCTCTGGCTCCCATGGCGATTCCAATGTCAGCAGCACGAAGCGCCGGCGCATCGTTCACGCCATCGCCCGTCATCGCGACGATCTCTCCGTTTTTCTTTAGAGCACGTATGAGCTGTAGCTTCTGCTGCGGAACCATTCTGGCGAATACGTTTACCGCTTGCACCCTAAGGGCAAGGTCATCGTCACCCATCTGTTCAAGTTCCGTACCTGTGATACAGCCCGCGGTATAGTCCAATCCGACCTCTTTGGCAATTGCCAGTGCGGTTCCGGGATAGTCGCCAGTTACCATAATGACACGCACTCCGGCTCGGGCGCATTCTGAAACCGCATTGGCGACACTTGGGCGGAGAGGATCATGAAGGCTGGCCAAGCCTAGGTACTCGAACTCAAAGTCGTGAGGACCGCTGGGTAAAGCGTCACCCTGGCTGAACCTTGCCCGTGCAACGGCGAGGACGCGCTCCCCGTTTGCAGTGGCCTTCTCCACCTGCTCCATTAGACCCGATAATTGATCGGCGGTCATTCGGCACAGATCGGCGATCGCCTCTGGAGCTCCCTTGGCTGCGACGACGTAGTGGCTCAGGTCCCTTGACCTCCAGACGTGTGACAGTGCAAGCAGGTTTTCCGATAACGGATATTCCCGTACCAGGTCCCAGTCGTCGTGATGATGCTCGGTGCCGACGAGATACTTTTCGCCAAGGTGGCGGAACGCGCGGTCCATCGGATCAAAGGGATCGACAGGAGAGGCGAGGGTCGCGAATTCGGCAAGTTCATGGAAGGTGTCCGGCAGAGGACCTCCGTCGAGTTTGAAGACCGAATTATTTAAGATCAGGTCTCCGACTGTCATTGAGTTCATCGTGAGGGTACCAGTTTTGTCTACGCAAATGGCGGTGGCCAGTCCCAGAGTCTCTATAACCGGAGCATGTCTCGCCAGGACGTTCTTTTGCGACATCCGCCAAGCGCCCAGCGCAAGAAATACGGTGAGCACAACCGGCAACTCTTCTGGCAGGGTGGCCATGGCTGTGCCAATTCCCGCAAGGAGTCCCTCCAGCCAGCGGCCCCTTGTTAATCCGAAGGCGACGACCACGACCGTGGTTGCGAAAAGGCTGATGCCAGCCACTATCCAAACCAGACGATAGATCTTCTGCTGAAGGGGTGTTTTCTCGGTTTCGATCGTGCTAAGCGCGGTACCTATCCGACCAAGCTCAGTGTCGACACCGATGTGCCTTGCGACGACAATGCCATGGCCCTTGACCACAAGGGTTCCAGAAAATACCCAGGGCGTTCCATCGCCGCCTGGCCGACCCATGCCATCGGTAGTCACCTCCATGGATGCGGCAGTCTTGCGCACAGGTAGCGACTCGCCGGTCAGGGCCGATTCGTCGATGGACATGTTTACACCGTCAAGGAGTACCCCATCCGCGGGGATCCGGTCACCCTCAGCCAGCAGAAGCACATCCCCGCGAACAACTTCTCGTCCGGCAATGCGCAAATGCTGACCATCCCGAATAACCAATGCACGTGGAGATGACATGTCGCGCAGCGCCGAAAGCGCGTTCTCGGTCTTGCTTTCCTGGTAAATCGAAATCACGATCACGACAATGACGAAGAACATTAGAATGCCGCCATCAAGTGGTTCGGCCAGCAGGAAGTTGATTACACCGGCTACGAGCAGCAAGAGCAGCATCGGCTCACGGATAACATCCCACGACTGTCGCGCAAGGCTTCGTTTTCTTGCGGCTGGGAGTTCATTTGGACCTTCCGCATTGAGCCTTTGAGCGGCTTCGGATGAACTCAGGCCTACCAACTCGGTCTCTCGACTTACCGTTGCACCGTGATCCATTCGACCACCTTCAATGAAGGGCTGTTTCTTGGGGCCGGACGCCCCTTGACCCGTTGGCAAGCCTTGAGCGGCACTTCAGAACCGCCGGCCATTCCCGGATTTTAGCGAATCTCACCTGAGTTATCAACAGGCTGCTGATCTGTTGCCAGCGGTTATGGGAAATACTTGACGACCGCTGGCGGCGGTTTACGTACCGGTTTGGGAATATCAATGCGGGATTAGAGCCAACATCGGGGCAGCGCCAAGACAGAAACAATGCGTTTTGCTAGACCGGCTATGATCCACAAGGAGACCGAGAGAGGTTCAGATCCTGCACCTTCGATCCAGACGCACCACCCTGATCCGGGGTGATAACTGTTCCCTTGTACATCCGTATTCTTCTGGAAACAATGGTGCAACATCCACATGACCCGGCTTGTCTATGTCGAAGTTGTGGCCATTTAGATGGGTGTTCGTTGCGATACCCTGCGCCTATCGGAGCAGGGGGCACATAGATCAAGCGGAGCGAACTCTATAAGCAAGAAGGCCCATGGCCCTGAAAAGTTGCATGGATCTGCATCAGGCGCTGGCTTCACCTTCTAAGACCGTCGTCTGCGCTCTATTTTCCACCAACGGTCCAATGGGTGACCTAACCCGGTAGGTGGCGCAAGAACAGAGCTACTGCGCTGGGAAGAGATGTACTTGCGAGGTCATAACCGACACAGGTCCGAGACTCAACCTTTGAAAAAGACTTGGATAATGAAGTGGTTCCAACCACAAGTCAGTCGATGCGGCCCACATTAGCCAAAGGTGTCCTACACCATTATG